>NZ_JBHXLL010000008.1:0-247060 GCF_042721415.1 Kitasatospora sp. NPDC058444
GCCCTGGAGAACATCACCCTCCCGATGGACATCGCCGGCCGCAAGGTCGACAAGGCCTGGCTCGACCGCGTCGTCGACACCGTCGGCCTCTCCGGCCGCCTCAGCCACCGGCCCTCCCAGCTCTCCGGCGGCCAGCAGCAGCGCGTCGCCTGCGCCCGCGCCCTGGCCGGAAAGCCCGACATCATCTTCGCCGACGAGCCCACCGGAAACCTCGACTCCCGCTCCGGCGCCGAGATCCTCTCCTTCCTGCGCAACTCCGTGCGCGAACTCGGCCAGACCGTCGTCATGGTCACCCACGACCCCGTCGCCGCCTCCTACGCCGACCGCGTCGTCTTCCTCGCCGACGGCCGCATCGTCGACGAACTCCACCACCCCACCGCCGACACCGTCCTGGACCGCATGCGCCGCTTCGACGCCAAGGGCCGCACCAGCTGAGCGCCAGGCCCCGAACCGCCACCCGTCCCCGAGTACCCCAGGACTGACGCTCCCCCATGTTCCGCACCGCACTGCGCAATGTGCTCGCCCACAAGGGCCGGCTGCTGATGACGGTACTGGCCGTCATGCTCGGCACCGCCTTCGTGGCCGGCACGCTGGTCTTCTCCGACACCCTCGGCAACGCGCTCAGGACCCAGAACTCCAAGAGCTACACCGACATCGCCGTCACGGTCAGCGACCGCGAGGCCGCCGGTGCCGCCGTCTCCGGCCACGGCGACGGGGCCGTCACCGGCCCGACCCTCACCGAGGAGACCCGCACGAAGGTCGCCGCGCTGCCCGGCGCCGCCGAGGTCCGCGGCGTGGTCAGCGGCTTCGCCGGCATCGCCGACACCAAGGGCGCGCTGATCGGCAACGGCTTCTCCACCACCGGCACCAACTACGTGCCGGGCCCGGACGGCAAGGACCCGCGCTACCCGCTGGTCGAGGGCCGCGGTCCGAAGGACGCCACCGAGATCGCGCTCGACCGCAAGACCGCCGACAAGGGCGGCTACAAGGTCGGCGACACCGTCCGGGTCGCGGTCAACGGCCCGGTGATGAAGCTCAAGCTCACCGGCACCCTGACCACCAACGACCCGCGTGTGGTGGCCGGCGGCTCGCTGGCCGCCTTCGACACCGCCACCGCCCAGCAGCTCTACCTGAGCCCCGGCCGCTACGCCGAGCTGGACGTCAGGTCCAAGCCGGGCACCGACGACGCCGCACTGCTCGCCGCCGTCAAGCAGGCCGTCCCGCAGGGCGACTTCATCGAGGCCAAGACCGGCCGCGAGCTCGCCGACGAGCAGGACGAGATGATCAGGAAGGGCACCACCGTCCTGACCACCTTCCTGATGGCCTTCGCCGGCATCGCGCTGTTCGTCGGGATCTTCATCATCGCCAACACCTTCACCATGCTGGTCGCCCAGCGCACCAAGGAGCTGGCCCTGCTGCGCGCCGTCGGCGCCACCCGCCGCCAGATCACCCGCTCGGTGCTGATCGAGGCGCTGCTGGTCGGCCTGACCGCGTCGGTGACCGGCCTGCTCGCGGGCATCGGCATCGCCGCCGGCCTGAAGTCGCTGCTCAACGGCCCGATGGACGCCAACCTGCCGGACGGCCCGCTGATCGTCGCCCCGAGCACGGTGGTCGCCGCGCTCGCGGTCGGCGTGCTGGTGACGGTCCTCGCCGCCTGGCTGCCCGCCCGCCGCGCCTCCCGGATCGCCCCGGTGGCCGCGATGAGCTCGGCCGAGCAGCCCGCCACCCAGAAGGGCCTGCTGGTCCGCAACATCATCGGCCTGGTGTTCTCGCTGGTCGGCGCCGCCGCGCTGGCGGCCGGCGTGGGCGGCAAGGAGGTCAAGCTGGTCGGCCTGGGTGCCGGCGCGCTGCTGATCGGCGTGTTCGTGCTGACCCCGCTGCTGTCGCGGCCGCTGATCACGCTGATCGCCCCGCTGCTGCGCGCCCTGTACGGGGCCCCGGGCAAGCTGGCCAAGGAGAACGCGATCCGCAACCCGCGCCGCACCGCCGCCACGGCCTCGGCGCTGACCATCGGCGTCACCCTGATCACCTCGCTGACCGTGATCGGCGCGTCGGTGAACCAGGCGGTGGACAAGGCCACCGCGACCGACCTCAAGGCCGACTACACGGTCGCGATGCAGAACTTCTCCTCGCTCTCCCCCGAGATCGCCACCCAGATCGCCAAGGCGCCCGGCGTGAGTGTGGTGAGCGCCGAGCGCAGCATGTCCGTCAAGACCGGGCAGAACGACGAGGACAGCGAGTGGATGACCGCGGTGGACGCCGCGACCATCGACCAGGTGGCCACCGTCAAGGTCTCCGAGGGCTCGGCGGACGCCCTCAAGCAGGGCAAGCTGCTGGTGAGTTCGGGCCGTGCCAAGCAGGCCGGGTACAAGGTCGGCGACACCCTCGCCGTCACCTACCCGGACGGTGTCAAGGGCTCGCTGACCATCGGCGGCATCCTGGAGGCCAACACCGCGCTGGCCTCGGTCGTCGCCCCCGAGGCCGTGGTCGGCCCGCACGCCCAGCCCGGCTCCGGCCTGGAGAAGGTCCTGGTCAAGGGCACCGACGGCGCGACCCCCGAGCTGAAGCAGGCGCTGCGCGACGCCTCCGGCGGCAACCCGCTGATCGCCGTCAAGGGCGCGAAGGAGATCAAGGCGGAGAACCGCCAGATGATCACCGGGATCCTGAACATGATGTACGGGCTGCTCGGCATGTCCGTGGTCATCGCGGTGCTCGGCGTCGTCAACACCATGGCGATGTCGGTGTTCGAGCGCCGCCGGGAGATCGGCATGCTGCGGGCGGTCGGCCTGGACCGGCTCGGCATCCGCCGGATGGTCCGGCTGGAGTCGCTGCTGATCGCGCTGTTCGGCGGGCTGGTGGGTGTCGCCCTCGGCGTCCTGGTCGCCTGGGCGGGCGTGCGTACGATGGCGGACAGCCTCAAGGACATCACCACCGTGGTGCCGCCGCTGCAGACCGCCGGCTTCCTGCTCGCGGCCGCCGTGATCGGCCTGCTGGCCGCGCTCTGGCCGGCCCACCGGGCGGCGAAGCTGGACATCCTGGACTCGATCAAGAGCCAGTAGCGGTCCGGAGGTACGAAGGCCGGGAGCCCCCGGGGCGGTTCGGAGGAACCGCCCCGGGGGCTCCCGCGTTCGTCAGGCGCATCGCATCACGTGAACAGCGTCGACCGGGCGGCGCCGGTCAGAAGAGCACCTTCTCGTTGTTCGGCTGCAGGGTGCCGGTGGTCACCCCGGCGGCCGAGACCAGCAGCTGGCCGGCCGGCTTGCCGTCGGTGCCGAGCACCTCGGCGGTGACCGGCGTGGTCTCGTCCGGCGCGGTGATCTGGAGGCCGGTGAGCACGTGGCAGGTCGCGTCCGACTTGTCGCAGGCGCTCCACTTGAGGCCCGCGTAGCCGGACTTGTTGGGCTTCAGGGTGACCAGCACGGCCGGCCCGGGGTGCGCCTCGCGGTTGGCCGACAGCGCGTCCGCGCTGTTGTCGGCCTTCAGCCCGCCGAAGCCCGGGTAGCCGTACAGGGTGCAGTTGTGGTCGCTCTTGTTCTTGATCGTCAGCATGGCCGAACCCGCGCTCTTGATCTGCACGGTGGCGGTGATCTCGTCGCTCTTGCACCGCGAACCGGCCGCCTGGCCGGCCATCGGGTCACCGGGGACGGTGGCCCCGGCGGCGCTCGCCTTCGGGTCCCCCGGCTTGTCGTCCGTGTACTTGACGTCGTCGCACGCGGTCAGCAGGACGGTCGCCGCGAGGGCGGCGACACCGGCGGCGACTAACCTGGCAGGCCTGCGAACGGTCATGGTCCCCCCAAGGGTGGGCAATGGCATGGTGCTGTCACCCTAAGTACGAAGGCCGTGGCAGAACGGTTCCACTGAGACTGCAGTTTGTCAGAGCTGACCGCTTTCCTCCTTCGCCTGACCGATTCCGACCGCTACCGGCGAGAATCGGCGCCGCGTACACCGAACCGCCCCGCCCGGCGGGTGCCGGACGGGGCGGTACGGGTGCGGAACGAGCGGATCAGGCGGCCGGCTTGGCGGTCACCGGCTGGGCCGGCTTCTTGGTCTTCCCGCCGCCGAGGACGTTGAAGAACACGGCCAGGGTCGGGACCAGGTAGAGCAGCCAGACCACCAGCTGCAGCACCGTCGGGTCCGGCTGGAAGTTGAACACGCCCTTCAGCAGGGTGCCGTACCAGCTGTCCTTGGGGATGGTGCTGGAGATGTCGAAGGCCACGCTCTGCACACCGGGCAGCCAGCCGGCCTCCTGGAGGTCGTGCACGCCGTAGGCGAGGACGCCGGCCGCGACCACGACCAGCATCGCGCCGGTCCAGGTGAAGAACTTGGCCAGGTTGATCTTCAGCGCGCCCCGGTAGAACAGCCAGCCGAGCAGCACCGAGGTGAGCAGGCCGAGCGCGGCGCCGATCAGCGGGTTCCAGCCGTCGCCGGTGGCCTGGACCGCGGTCCAGATGAACAGCGACGTCTCCAGGCCCTCGCGGCCGACGGCCAGGAACGACGTGACCACCAGGGCGGTGGTGCCCATCGCGATCGCCGCGTCCAGCTTGCCGTGCAGCTCGGTCTTCAGGTGCCGGGCGGTGCGCCGCATCCAGAACACCATCCAGGTCACCAGACCGACCGAGATGATCGACAGCGAGCCGCCGAGCGCCTCCTGGGCCTCGAAGGTGAGCTGCGAGGAGCCGAACTGCAGCAGCGCGCCGAAGGCCATGGAGAGCGCCACGGCCGAGCCGACGCCGATCCACACCGGCGCCAGCCTGTCCTTGCGGCCGGTCTTGACGAGGTAGGCGATCAGGATGCAGACGACCAGGCTGGCTTCGAGGCCTTCGCGCAGGCCGATCAGGTAGTTGCCGAACACGCGGGCTCCTGGGGGGTGTAGAGGTGGTACAGGGAGGTGGGATCAGCCGAACAGGGCCTGGCCCCACCACTCCCCCGGCTTGCGCACGCCCGCCGGGCAGGCGAAGTGGGCGGAGCCGACGTGCTGGATGTACTCGTTGAGCTTGTCGCTCGCCGCGAGCTTCTGCTGCAGCGGGACGAAGGCCTTGCGGGTGTCGCGCTGGTAGGCGAGGAAGAACAGCCCCGCGTCCAGGCGGCCGAGGCCGTCGGTGCCGTCGGTGAAGGAGAAGCCGCGGCGCAGGATCATCAGACCGCTGTTGGCGTCCGGGTGGGCGAGCGCGACGTGCGAGTCCGCGGGCATCGCCTTGAGGTCCGGCGCGTCGTGCTCCTTGACCTTGCCGTACGGGGCGCCCTCGCCCTTGGTGCGGCCGAAGGTGTCCTCCTGGTCCTTGAGCGAGGAGCGGTCCCAGGTCTCGATGTGCATCCGGATCCGCCGGGCCACCAGGTAGGAGCCGCCGGTCATCCACTCCGGGCCGTCGCCGGGCGCGGCCCAGACGTGGTCGGCCAGCTTCGCGGTGTCGGTGCCCGCGATGTTGTGGGTGCCGTCCTTGAACCCCATCAGGTTGCGCGGGGTCTGCTCGTCCGGGGTGGTCGAGGAGGTCTTGCCGAAGCCCAGCTGCGACCAGCGGATGTTGACGGTGCCCATGCCGATCCGGGCCAGGTTGCGGATCGCGTGCACGGCGACCTGCGGGTCGTCGGCGCAGGCCTGGACGCAGAGGTCGCCGCCGCTGCGGGTCGGGTCGAGCTTGTCGCCCTTGAAGTTCGGCAGGTCGATCAGGGCCTCGGGGCGCTTGGCCTGGAGGCCGAAGCGGTCCACGCCGTCCTTCTCGAACAGGCTGGGGCCGAAGCCGATGGTCAGGGTGAGCCGGGAGGCGGGCAGGCCCAGGGCCTCGCCGGTGTCGTCCGGCGGCGCCTCCGCCGAGCCGGGCACCGCGCCGGCGCCGACCTCGCGGCCGCCGGTCATCGCGGCCGCCGCCTTGGTCCACTCCTTCAGCAGCTTGACCAGGGACTCCCGGGTGGCCTTCTCGGAGACGTCGAAGGCGGCGAAGTGCAGCCGGTCCTGGACCGGCGTGGAGATGCCCGCCTGGTGCTCGCCGTAGAACGGCACCTCGGCGCCGACCTGGGCCGCGACCGGGACGACGTCGTCGTCCTGCCGGGTCGCGGCGGCGACCGAACCGACGGCCGCGGCGCCGAGCGCGACGCCCGCGCCGGCCCAGCCGATGACGGCGCGTCGGCTGACCGCGCCCCTGGTCGCGGTGGCGTCGGCGGCGGCCGGCGTCCCGTTCTGCTGCTCGTTCTCCGCGTCCATCGGCGGGCGGGCCCTTCTCTCCTGTGCTGGACTTCTGCGCTGACCCACGGCGGCCGTGGGGCCCGGATCCCGGGCCGCCACGGCGTCGGTGGGGTACTACGGGTGGGGTGGCCGGTTACTTGACGACCACGGCGGCGGCCAGCTTCGACAGCGGCTCGGCCAGCGAGTTGACCGCGTCGGAGAAGGCCTTGCGCTCGACCTCGGTGACCTTGTCGTAGGAGGTGAAGGTGCCGTCGGCCTGCTTGTACTTGGCGAGCAGGGTGTTGATGGCGGCGAACTCGGAGTCCAGCGTCTTCGCCAGGTCCGCGTCCTTCTCGGAGGCGACCGGCTTCAGCAGCTCGTAGGCCTTCTGCGCGCCCTCGACGTTGGCCTGGAAGTCGGCCAGGTCGGTGTGGCTGTAGCGGTCCTCCTCACCGGTGATCTTGTTGGTGGCGACCTCGTCCAGCAGTTCCTTGGCGCCGTTGGCCATGCTGGTCGCGGTGATCTCGGCCTCGGGGATCTTCTTCTGCCAGTCCTGGAGGTCGGCGACGAGCTGGTCCGCGAGCTTCTTCTCGTCGTCGCCGATCTTCGCGTCGGCCCAGAGCGACTTCTCCAGCTTGTGCCAGCCGGTCCACTGCTGGCCCTGCTCCAGCTTGTCCTCGCGGGTGTCGGTCTTCGGGTCGACGTCGCCGAAGCTCTCGGCGACCGGCTCGGTGCGCTCCCAGCCGGTGCGCGAGGGCGCGTACAGCGACTTGGCCTTCTCCAGGTCGCCGGCCTTGATCGCGTCGGCGAAGGCCTGGACGGCCGGGATGGTGGCGTCGGCCTGCTCCTGGGCGTACTTCCGGTAGGCGTCGACGGCGGCGGCCAGGCGCGGGTCGGCCGGCGCGGCGCTGCCGCCGGCGCCGGTGACGGTGATCTTCTGGCGGATGCCGTCGCCGACCATGCCGGGCTTGCAGGCGATCTCGTACGAACCGGCCTTGATCTCGGCGTTGATGCTGGCCTTGGTGCCGGGGCCGATGTTCTCGCGCTCGGTGACGATCTTGTCGCCGTCGCCGTAGACGTAGACCTCGGTGGTCTTGGAGCCCTTGTTGCTGATGTCCAGCACGACGTGACCGGCCGGGAAGCTGGTCTTGGAGACCTCGCAGGCGGTGTCGGTCGCGTTCACCTTGACGGCGTCGGAGGAGGCCGCCTTGTCGTCCTTCTTGGACGCGCAGCCGGCCAGGGTTGCGGTCGCCACGGCGAGGGTGAGCAGCGCGGCTGCGGTGGAACGGCGACGGGCGGACATGCGGGCTCCAACGGAAAAGGGCATGAGGGTGCCATGTCAGTACGGACGGCTGGGGGCCAGCCGACCATCATTAGCTAAGGCATACCTTACGTACAGACGTTTTTGCGTCCATACCCACCCCCCGAACCGTTACCTTCCCGGTGCCCGGCGGGCCGCGGCCCGGGCCGTCCAGCGGCCCTCGTGCCGACTGATCCTGATCGGGTGCCCGAAGGTCTCGCTGATCAGCTCCGTGGTCATCACCTCGGCCACCGGACCGGCCGCGACGCACTCGCCGCCGCGCAGCAGCAGGGCGTGGGTGGTGCTCTCCGGCAGCTCCTCCAGGTGGTGGGTGACCAGCACACTGGCCAGTTCCGGGTGCTGGTGACGCAGCAGGTCCAGACTGTCCAGAAGCAGTTCGCGGGCGGTCAGGTCGAGCCCGGTGGCGGGCTCGTCGAGCAGCAGCAGCCGGGGGCTGGGCATCAGCGCGCGGGCGATCAGGGCCCGGCCGCGCTCGCCCTGGGAGAGCGTGGTCCACGCGGCCTCGGCCATCGCGCGCATGCCGAGCGTGTCGATCAGCCGCTCGGCCCGCTCCAGCGCCTCGGGGGCCGGCTTGCGGTGGAACTCCGGCTCGATGGTGTTGGTGTGACCGGTGAGCACCACCTCGCGCACGGTCAGCGGCGAACGCAGCGGGTGGCGCGGGTTGACGTGCCCGAGGTGGGCGCGCAGTTCGCGGACGTCCACCCGGCCGAGCCGGCGGCCGAGCACGTCCACCTCGCCGCGGGTGGGGTGGGAGACCGCGCCGAGCAGCGCGAGCAGGGTGGACTTGCCCGCGCCGTTCGGGCCGAGCAGCGCCCAGTGCTCGCCGGGCCGGATCTCCAGGCTGATCCCGCGCAGCAGGTGGCGGCCGTCGCGCACGACGTCCACGTCCCGGGTGCGCAGCAGCGGCCCGGCGAGGTCGGGGGCGGACGCGTGCATGGGACTCCGATCGCGGCGCCGGGCAGGGTGCGGCCGGGGCGCCGTACCGGGGCCTGCCCGGCGGGCCGGGCGCCGTCCGTCCGCGTGCAGAGTACAACCGTCGGCCGGGGGCGGGCCCGGGTGTCCGAGGGGTGGACGTGCCAGAACCCTGTTGCCCGCCGGGAGTTGGGAGGAGGATCGTGGCTCCGGGGAGAAGCGGGGACGAGGCGGGACGAGGGGGACGGGGATGACCGAGGAGCGGGCCGGCACCCTGCACGCGCTGGTCGAACGGCAGGCCCACCTGGCGCCGGAGGCGGTGGCCGTGCGCTGCGGCGAACGGGAGCTGACCTACGGGGAACTGGACGCGCGGGCCGGGCGGCTGGCCGCGGTGCTGGCGGAGCGTGGCCTGGCCCCGGGCGGCCGGGCGGCGGTCGCGTTCGGCCGGGGCACCGAGGTGTACGTGGCGCTGCTGGCCGTGCTGAAGGCGGGCGCGGCGTTCGTGCCGCTGGAGCCGGCCGCGCCGGACGGACTGCTGCGGCACGTGCTGGCGGAGGCGGCGCCGGACGTGGTGGTCACCGAGGAGTGCCACCGGTTGCGGCTGGCGGACGCCGGCGGGGCGCGGCTGGTCTGCGTCGACACGGCCGCCCCCGCGAAGGCCCCGTTCGAGCCGCCCGAGGTCTCCGCCACCGACCTCGCCTGCGTCTTCCACACCTCCGGGTCCACCGGCCTGCCGGCCGGCGCCCTGATCGAGCACCGCAGCCTGCTGGCCGCGTACGAGGGCTGGCGCGAGGTGTACGGGCTCACCGCCGCGGACCGGATCCTGCAGACCGCGAGCCTGGAGTTCGACGTCTTCACCGCCGACTGGGTCCGGGCCCTCTGCACCGGCGCCACCCTGGTCGTCACCCCGTTCAACCTCACCCTGGACCGCACCGCCGACCTCGGCGCCCTGCCCGCCCTGGTCGCCGCCGAGCGGATCACCGTCCTGGAGCTGAACGTCCGCACCGCGCGCCGGCTGACCGCCCTGCTGGCGGCGGCCGGAACCGGGCTGCCCGGCGTGCGGCTGCTCACCGTCGGCGCCGAGAAGTGGTACCTGGACGAGCAGTTGGGCCTGCAACGCCTGCTCGGCGAGGGGACCAGGGTGCTGAACGTCTACGGCCTGGCCGAGGCCACCGTGGACAGCACCTGGTTCGACGCCCGGGGCGCGGCCGTCGCCGACGGCGCCGAGCGGGTGTCGCTGGTCGGCCGGCCCTTCCCCGGCACCCGGGTGTACGTGCTGGGGCCGGACGGCACGCCGCTGCCGCACGGGCGGCTCGGCGAGATCGCGATCGGCGGCGCGGGCCTGGCCCGCGGCTACCTCAACCGCCCCGCGGACACCGCCCGCCGCTTCGTGCGGGCGGACTTCGACCCGGACGGACGGGTGCTGCTGACCGGCGACGTCGGGAGGCTGCGGGCGGACGGCGTGCTGGAGTTCACCGCTCGGGCCGCGACCGTCACCGGGCCGCTGGGCGACCGGCCGGCCTCCGCCGTGCTCGGCCCGGTGCGGGCGGCGGTGCGGGCCGAGGGCGTGCTGCGCGGCCACCCGGCGGTCCGGGAGGCGGCGGTCGTCGAGGTGGAGCCCGAGCCGGGCAGGCGGCTGCTGGTCGGCTACGCCGTGACCGAGCCGGGGGCGGAGGGCGCGGACGGCTGGTCGCTCTCGCAGTACCTGGGGGCGGGGCTCGACGGGCGCTCGGTGCCCGCCGCCGTCGTCCCGGTGCCCGAGCTGCCGCGCACCCGGGCGGGCAAGCTGGACCGCGCGGCGCTGCCGCTGCCGGCCCCGCCGGACCACACCTCCGCGCGCGGCTCGGCGCGCACCGCCGCACGCACCGCCCCGCGCTCCGCCAAGGCGGGCGGCGGCGGTGGCGAGGGCGGCGGCGGGGCCGGGGACTCCGGGGAAGCGCGCTTCGTGAACGGCTGCGCGGCAGTGTTCTGCGTCCTGCTGTTCGCCGGCGGAGCCTGGGTGACGACCGATGCGCTCTTCCCCGGCTCGACCGACGTCACCGGCGTCCCCGCTCCGTACGACGACCTGTTCCGGCTGCTCTACCTGTGCGAGAACCTCGCCTTCGGCGCCGGGATCGTCTACCTCGCCGCCGGTTTCGAGGCCGTCCTGCGGCTGGGCCGGCCGCGCCGGCTGTCCGTGCCGGCCCATCTGGCGATCACCTGGCTGCTGGTCAACTGGTGGCCGCAGGACAACCTCTACCGGCTCACCGCGGCCACCGACTGGCCGCGCCAGGCGGCGCTGGTGTTCGCGTTCAACGTGCCGCTGATGCTCGCGGCGCTGGTGCTGGTCCGCTTCGTCCTCTGGCGTCCGCCGGCCGGGACGGCGGGAAAGCCCGGGACTGCCGGAAAGGGGTGACGGCGGCTCACCGCAGCGCTTCGAACATCGAGGCCAGGGCGTGGTTCGCGGCGCCGACCAGCGCCTCGGCCGCGTCCAGCGCCTCGGCGTCCGGCCCGGCGAGGGCGAGGCCCACCGTGGGCCCGGGCTCGCGGGAGGCGGTCGGGATCAGCGGCAGCAGGGTGACACCGAGCCGGGCGCAGCGCGGCCGCAGCCGTTCCAGGTGGTCGTGCAGCGCGGCCGGGCCGAGCCGGGCGCCGAGCGGCATCCCGTCCAGGGTGCGCACCAGGTGGCCGGGGCCGCGCACCCGGTCGAGCCGGGCGGCCAGCGCGAGGGCGACGGCCGGGCCGGTGAGCCGCAGGTTGATCTCGGTGGGGGCGAGCCGGCGTTCCCGGTCGGTGACGAAGTCGACGTCGTACCAGCCGCGGTAGCCCTCGGCGGCCAGCCGCTCCCCCACCGCCAGGGCGAACCGCCGGGCGGTGACGGCGGCGGCGTGCGGCACCGCGCCGGGACCGACGGTGACGCCCTGGTAGCGGGTGCCGGCCACGTCCATGGCACCCGCGCCGACCGGGTGGACGGTGCCGTCCGGGCCGACCAGGGCGTCGTAGGTGAGGTCGCGCAGCCGGGCCGCCGGGCCCGCGTCGACGTGCTCCTCCAGCAGCAACGCGCCCTCGGGGGGCAGGACTTCGGCACGCACCAGGCGGCGCAGCAGCGCCCGGCCGCCGCCCGCCGCGAACAGCTCGGAGGGCTCCACCAGCACGGTGCCGTAGCCGCCGACGCCGTACGGGCTCTTCAGCACGGTGGTCAGCCCCCGGGCGGCGCGGGCGGTCAGCCGGCGGGCCGCCCGGCGCCGGCCCTCCGGGCGTTCCTGGCGCGGCAGCCGGATACCGGGGTGTGCGGGGGCGAGGGCGGCGAACAGGTCGTGCGCGGCGGCCTTGGACTCGAAGCGGCGGACGGCGGCCAGTTCGGGCCCCTCGCCCTGCGCGGCCGTCCGGCCCCAACCCACCACCGGGCGGCCGGAGTCGGCGATCCGCGCCGCCAGGGCGGGGCGCTCGGCGAGCGCCTCGGCCATCGTCCGATCCGGTGCCACGCCGCTGTGCACCTCGACCCGGCCCCACTCCAACTCCCGGGCCAGCCAGTCGGTCCACTCCGGGGCGACCTCGGCGGGCAGCACCAGCAGCGCCGGTTCGGGGCTGTAGCCGACGGCGAGGCAGGCGTAGTGGTGGGCGTGCCGCAGGCGTCGCAGGCGCTGGGCCGGGTCCATGCCGGGGGCGAGGAACTGCGCGTTGAAGTCCGCCACGTCGCCCACGTGGACCGCCGCCCGGCCGCCGGTCCAGGCCCCCACCCATCCGTCCATGGGGCGCAAGCCTAGAACCCGGGGTCAGAGCGCCGACAGCCCCGCGTCGGTGGGGCGCAAGCCCAGAACCAGGGTCAGAGCGCCAACAGCCCCGCCTCGGTGGGGCGCAGGCCGCAGGCGTCGAGGTAGAAGGGGCGCAGGTGGGGCTCGAAGTCGACGTGCAGCCAGGCGCAGCCGGCCGCGCGGGCGCCGTCGGCGGCCTCGGCGACCAGCCGGGTGGCGATGCCCTGCCGCTGGGCGTCCGGGGCGACCACGGTGTCGAGCAGGAAGGCGTGGGCTCCGCCGTCCCAGGCCAGGTTGACGAAGCCGACCAGGGCCCCGTCGGCCGGGCGGCGGGCGGTGACCCAGCCGAGGCTGTGCCGCTCCAGTCGGGCGAGCCAGTCGCCGGGTTCCCCGGGATGGCCGAAGGCTTCGGCGTGCAGGGCGTCGAGTTCGGGGTCGGTGAGCGGGCCACGCCACAGGTAGTCGATCGTCACGACGGCACTGTAGAGCCCTTGTTAAATCCTGATCACTTTTTATCGACCAAGGACACGACTTGGCAAAGTTATGACCTTTCCTCTAGCTGAATCTGACTGACCCCGGTCAATCTCTGACGCAGCTCCTTTCCCTGCACAGCTACCCCCACTGGAGTCAGAGTGACCCCCACGCCCTCCTCCCGCCGTGCCCGCGTGGCCGCAGCCGTCGCGGTCGTCGCCGCCCTCGCCGGCGCCACCATCCCGGCCGCCACGGCCTCCGCCGCCCCCGGCATGCGCGAGGCCGCGATATCCCAGGCCCGCGCCAACGTCGCCCACAACGCGGCGGTGTTCGGCTTCGGCACCGGCCAGGACCTCGTGCTGAAGGACGTCGTGCTGGACGCCGACGGCGCCTCGCACGTGCGCTTCGACCGCACCTTCCAGGGCCTGCCGGTGGTCGGCGGCGACCTGGTCGTCCACCAGGACGCCAAGGGCAAGCTCAAGGACTCCTCCCGCGCGGCCGCCCACGACGCCGCCGTGAAGTCGACCGTCCCGAAGGTGACCGCGCAGTCCGGCGCGGCCGGCGCGCTCGCCGCCGCCCCGGGCGTCAAGGAGGCCGTCAGCACCCCCGAGCTGGTCGTCTGGGCCGCCGACGGCACCCCCCGCCTGGCCTGGCGCACCACCGTCGAGGGCACCGGCGAGCACGGCCAGCCGGCCGGCAAGGTCGTCGTCACCGACGCCACCACCGGCGAGCAGATCGAGTCCTACGACGCCGAGCACCAGGCGGTCGGCACCGGGAACTCCGAGTACACCGGCAAGATCAGCATCGACACCACCGCGAAGACCGGCGGCGGCTACACCCTGACCGACCCGGTCCGCGGCCACGTCACCAAGGACGCCAACAACCTCTCCGCGAGCTCGCTCAAGGCCTCCTCCGGCACCACGTTCAACAGCACCACCAACGTCTGGGGCGACGGGAAGAAGTTCTCCACCGACCGCTCCACCGCCGCCGTCGACGCCCACGCCAACACCGCCTGGACCTACGACTACTACAAGAACGTCCACGGCCGCAGCGGCATCAAGAACGACGGCAAGGGCGCCACCGTCTTCGTCCACGTCGGCACCAACTGGGACAACGCCCAGTGGTCCGACGCCTGCTTCTGCATGATGACCGGCGACGGCGACGGCACCACCGACCCCGAGCAGGTCGACCTCGACACCATGGGCCACGAGATGACCCACGGCGTCACCAGCGCCACCGCCAACCTGCGCTACAGCGGCGAGTCCGGCGGCCTCAACGAGTCCACCAGCGACATCTTCGGCACCATGGTCGAGTGGTACGCCAACAACAGCGTCGACACCGGCGACTACCTGTTCAGCGACCAGTCCACCCCGCCGTGGCTGCGCCGCTTCGACAAGCCCTCGCTGGACGGCCGCTCGGCCGACTGCTGGAGCAGCTCGGTCGGCAAGCTCGACGTGCACAACTCCTCGGGCGTCGGCAACCACTGGTTCTACCTGGCCAGCGAGGGCAGCGGCAGCAAGACCATCAACGGCGTCACCTACAACAGCGCGACCTGCAACGGCTCCACGGTGACCGGCATCGGCCACGACAAGGTCGCCAAGATCTGGTACCGCGCGCTGACCGTCTACATGACCTCCACCACCAACTACAAGGGCGCCCGCGCCGCCTCGCTGAACGCGGCCCGCGACCTGTACGGCGCCGGCAGCGCCGAGTACAACGCGGTGGCGGCGGCCTGGAGCGGGGTCAGCGTCAGCTGACGCACCGCCGTCAGGCGTACGGGCGTCAGGCGTACGGCCGTCAGGTATACGGCCGTCAGTGGTCGAACCCGATGTGGCAGTGGTCGTGGTGGGTGTCGTCGGTGAAGAACCGGTTGCCGACGCCCGGGATCGCCACCGGACCGCCCACGTTGTACGACCCGGCGGCGGCCGCGTCCCGCATGAAGGACTCGATCAGCTGCCGGGACGTACCCGGGTCGACCACGGCCAGCCCGTCGATCCGCCAGACGTCGAAGGCCCGGCCCAGCGGATGGTCGCTGGGCCGGGTCGTCCCGAAGACGTCCAGCGGGTGGCCGGTCCGCACCACGCTCACCGAGAGCGTGTACGGGCCGGCCAGCCGCAGCATCGCCTCCAGCACGCTGTCGTGCACCGCGCCGCCGCGCAGGTCGGCGGCGGCCTCGGGCGGCAGCTCGATCCGGGGCTCGGCCAGCACCCGGGCCACCGCGGGCGGCGGTGCGGCGGCGGCCGGACCCGCCACCCCCGGGTGCAGCTCGGTGACGGTCCAGCGCGGCTCGGCCCGACTCAGCCGGACGTCCACCGTGGTACCGCCCTCGGCCACCGAACCGTCCGGGCCACGCGTCCACTGACGGCAGACCACGAGCACGCTCGCCGAGTCGTCGAGCAGGCCGCCGTACTGGGCGACCATCACCTCCAGGCTCGCCTCGGCCGCCGCCGGGGCGAGCGGGCCGGCGGCGTCGGCCAGCGCGGGCGGCAGGCCGAGCGCCGCCACCCGGGCGCGGGCCGCCTCCACTCCCTGGCCGCCGGGCGGCCAGGCGCCGAGCGCGGCGACCAGCTCGACGGCGCGGCGCTTGACGTCGGGCTGGAGCTCACCGGGGCCGGGCTGCCAGAGGGGCGGGCGGGGCAGCGGGGTGGGTGCTGACGTCGGGGTCGGGGTCATTGTCGGTGTCAATGTCGGTGTCGGTGTTCCGGTGGGAGTCGCGGCCTGGCCGGTGGCCGCCGCTCGCGGCCTGCTCCCGCCCGTACAGCCCGCCGTCCCCAGCACCAGCGCCGCCGCGCCCGCCCGCAGCACCGCGCGCCGGGCCGTGACCCGGCCGCCGTCTCCACCCGTCATGCCGTCAGTATGCGGCTCCCGGCGCCCGGGCGCTGCGGGCGTCGGCCCTCGGCCGCCGTCCGGCTACGGCAGCTCCGGGGGCCGCAGGCCGTAGCCCTCCTCGGTGCGCACGATCCAGGTGGGCTCGCCGAGCTTGACCTTCAGCACCGTCATCGGGAACTTCAGCTCGTGGGGGTGGAACGGCGCGTTGTACACCTTCCACATGATCGAGTACGGCTCGTGCACGCCCTCGCCCAGCTCGATCAGTCCGCGCAGCAGCTTGACGTCGGCCCGGGTGAGCTGCACCTCGCGGCCGTCCACGGTGACGAGCCGGGTGTCCAGGTCGACGACGAGGCGCCCGTCGAAGGCGGTCAGCGAGCCCTGCGGCTCCGGGACCAGGCCGAAGTGCTTCCGGACCCACTCCTCCGCGGCCCGGTCGTCAGCGGCCCGGTCGTCCGCCGCCCAGGAGCCCGCCGTGTTCTCCTTCTCCACGCCCGGCAGCCTAACCGGCGACGTCCGACGCCGACCAGGCCGCGTTCCAACCGGCCAGCTCGGCCGGGCGGTTGGTGATGATGCCGTCCACGCCCGCCGTTGTGAGGGCCTTCCAGCGGGCGGGCCGGTCGACCGTCCAGACGTTGACCGCGACCCCGGCGGCGTGCAGCTCCTCGATCACGCCGGGGCGGGCGGAGAGCGCGTCGTCCGACGGGTTGTAGGCGGCCAGGCCGAGCTCGCGGGCGGTGGCGACCGGGTCGGCGTCGAGGTCGCCGCGCAGCAGGCCGAGCGGCAGTTCGGGGGCCAGTTCGCGGGTGTGGCGCAGGGCGTCGACCTCGAAGCTCTGGACCAGGACCCGATCGGCCATCTTGTGCTCGCGCACCTCCTGGACGATCCGGGCGGCCTCCTCGCGGCTGTGCGGGCCCTTGATCTCCAGCAGCAGGTTGCCGCCGCGGGTGCGCAGGTCCTCCAGCTGGGCGGCCAGGGTGGGGATGCGGGTGCCCGCGTACGCCGGGGCGAACCAGGAGCCGGCGTCCAGCGCGTCGAGCTGGGCGGCGGTCAGGTCGCGGATGCGGCCCTTGCCGTCGGTGGTGCGGTCCACGGTGTCGTCGTGCAGCACGTACGGGACGCCGTCCTTGCTGGGCTGGACGTCGTTCTCGATCCACTCGGCGCCGCCGCGGCGGGCGACCTCGTCGGACACCAGGGTGTTCTCGGGGGCCGCGGAGGAGGCACCGCGGTGCGCGTACACGGTCGGCGGTACACCCGCCGGGCGCAGCCGGGCGTCGGCGGCGGGGACGGTCGCGGTGGCGGGAACGGCGGCGGGGGCGGGGGCTGCGGCGGGCCGCACCGGTGCCCCGGTGAGCGCGACGGTGCCGACGGCGGCCCCGAGCAGCGCGGCGACGAGGACGGTCCGACGACGGCACTGCCGGGGACGAGAGCGTTGCTGGGGTGTCATGTCCCGCACATTACGGCCGTCCGGCGCCCGCGGCCCGGTGACACCGGCATCCGGGGTGTCAGGACGGCGATCGGAGGAACCGCCTGATCCCGCCCGGGGCCCGCACGGATTCGAATCGTTGGCGCTCAGGCCGGTGCAACAGCGATCATCATGGGCATGACTTCGAGTGCTGTTGCGAACACCCCTGTCACCGCCGCCGACTCCGGCACCTGGAAGCTCGGCGACCGCACCGTCCACCGGATCGGCTTCGGCACCATGCGCCTGCCCCAGACCGGCCCGGCACTCGTGTCGCACGCCGTGCCGCGCGACCGTGAACAGGCACTGCGGGTGCTGCGCCGCGCGGTCGAGCTGGGCGTCAACCACATCGACACCGCCGCCTTCTACTTCTCCCCGCTGCGCTCCGCCAACGAGCTGATCAACCGGGCGCTCGCGCCGTACGCGGACGACCTGGTGATCGCCACCAAGGTCGGCCCCGGGCGCGGCCTCGACGGCGAGTGGGTCGAGCACGCCCGCACCCCCGAGCGGCTGCGCGCCCAGGTCGAGCAGAACCTGCGTCAGCTCGGCCGCGACCACCTCGACCTGGTGAACCTGCGCGTCGTCGGCACCGACTCGGTCGCCGAACGCTTCGGTGCGCTGGCCGAGTTGCGCCGGGCCGGGCTGATCCGGCAGCTGGGCCTGTCCAACGTCCACCCGCACCAGCTCGCCGAGGCCCAGACCATCGCGCCGGTGGCCTGCGTGCAGAACCCGTACGGCATCGGCGCCTCGGCCGCGCAGGACGAGCTACTGCGGATCTGCGCGGAGCAGGGCATCGCCTTCGTCCCCTTCTACGCGATCGCCGGCGCCGGCCGGGAGGGCGGCGCCGGCGAGGCCGAGCCGGCCCAGGTCCGGGCGGTGGCCGAGGCGCGCGGGGTGAGCACCGCGCAGGTGCGGCTGGCCTGGACGCTGCAGCGCGGCCCGCACGTGCTGGCCATCCCGGGCACCGGCGACGTGGCGCACCTGGAGGACAACATCGCCGCCGGTGCGCTGCGGCTGTCGGCCGAGGAGCTGGCGCTGCTGGACGGGGCCCACGCGGGCTGAGCCGGAACCGGGCGCGGCCCGCGGTGCGTCGCTCCGGGACGACATGATCTTCGTCCACCGTGAGGAGTCCCGGAGCATGACCGACCGAGCCACCCGCTACCTCTATCTGGCCCGCCACGGCGAGGCCGCGTCCGAGTGCGACGGCAGCGGCCTCACCGCCGCCGGACGCCGGCAGGCCGCCCTGCTGGGGCGGCGGCTGGCCGGCCGACCGCTCTCGGCGCTGCACCACGGCCCGCTGCCCCGGGCGGCCGAGACCGCGCGGCTGGTCGCGGAACAGCTGACCGGCGTGCGGCCGCAGCCGTGCGAGGAGGCCGGGGACTTCGTGCCGTACGTGCCCGCACGGGACGAACTCCCGCAGGACAGCGCCGAGTTCCTGCTGGACTACCTCTCGGCCACGACGGCGCGGGAGCGGGCGGAGGGCGCCGCACTGGGGCGGCGGGCCGTCGAACGGTTCACCGGGCCGGTGCCCGGCGGCGAGGAGCGGCACGAACTGGTCGTCACCCACGCCTTCCTGGTCGGCTGGCTGGTCCGGCACGCCCTGGACGCCCCGGCCTGGCGCTGGCTCGGCGTCAACGCCGCCAACGCGGCGCTGACCGTCCTGCGCTACGCGCCCGGCCGGCCGCCCGCGGTGCTGCTGCTGAACGACCAGGGCCACCTGCCGGAGGAGCTGCACTGGACCGGCTACCCGCCCCGATTCCGGTTCTGACGAGCGGTCGGGGGCCCGTCCGGAGGATCCCGGGAGAGCCCCCGAAGGCCCGTCGACAAAAATATGCAGACCGGTCTACTATCGCCGCATGGGAGTCAAGGGCGAGGAGACCCGGGCCCGGCTGATCGCCGGCACCAGGGAACTGATCGAGGCGCAGGGCTACTTCGGGACCGGACTCAACCGGATCGTGGCCGCCACCGGCGCCCCGCGCGGCTCGCTCTACTTCCACTTCCCCGGCGGCAAGGACCAGTTGGTGGCCGCAGCGCTCACCCAGGCCGGTCAGGAGGTCGAGGCGCTACTCACGGCCCTGGCCGGCGAGGGCGCCGACACCGCCACCCTCGCCGAGCGGCTGATCGAGGCCTTCGCCGATCGCCTGGAGCGCTCGGACTACACCAGCGGCTGCCCGATCGCCACGGTCGCCCTGGAGGTGGCCGGCACCAACGAGACCCTGCGGACGGTCTGCGCCGAGCTGTACGCGGGCTGGCAACAGGTCCTGGCGGGCCGACTGGAGGGCGAAGGCTTCAGCCCGGCCCAGGCCGAGGCCGCCGCCGGGCAGGCGCTCGCCCTGCTGGAGGGGGCCGTCCTGCTCGCCTCCGTCCGGCGCAGCCGCGAGCCGCTGGACCACGCCCGGCACGCCGTCCGGCATCTGCTCGGCGCCCGGTAGGCGGCGCGCGGCTTCGCCGGGTGGGCAACGCTCGCCGCATACCCAAAAAATATGCAGACCGGTCTACTGATTCTGGATCCCTGGAGTTCGCCATGCCCCCCGCCTCACCACCCCGCACCCTCGTCCTCGGCGCCACCGGCTTCCTCGGCCGCTGGCTCCTCCTCGAACTCCTCAGCCGCGGCGAGCCGGTGGCCGCCGCCGTCCGCGACACCGCCGGCGCGGACACGCTGCGCCGGTGGCTGCACGAGCACGGCGCGGACGGCAGCGCGCCGACCACCGTCACCGCCGACCTCACCCTCCCCGGCCTCGGCCTCTCCCCCGAGGACGACGCCCGGCTCGGCGAGGTCCGGGACGTCCACAACCTCGCCGCCCGCTACGCCTTCGGCCTCACCCGCGCCCAGGCCGAACCCACCAACCTCCACGGCGCCCTCAACGCCCTGCACTGGTCAGCCACCCGGCCCGGGCTGCGCCGCCTGGTCCACCTCTCCGGCTACCGCGTCGGCCGCGACGCCCGGCCGCGCCACCCGCTCGACCCCTCCGCCACCGCCGCGCTCTACCGCCGCCTCGGCGCGTACGAAGCCTCCAAGCAGCTCGGCGACGCCGCCGTCCGGGTCACCGCACCCCGCCTCGGCGTCCCGCTCACCACCGTCAACCCCAGCAGCGTCATCGGCCACTCACAGACCGGCGAGGCCGGCCAGTACCTGGGCCCGGCCCAGCTCGTCCGCCAACTCCACCGCGGCCGCCTCCCCCTCCTGCCCGGCACCCGGCGCACCTTCCTCCCGGTCGTCACCGTCGACCACCTGGCCCGCTTCCTCGCCGCCGTCCCCGAGCACGACCGCGACCCGCTCACCGCCCACACCGTCCTCGACCCCACCACCCCCTGCCTCCCCGACCTGATCACCCTCCTCGCCCACCACCTCGGCGTCCGCCCGCCCCGCGCCCAGGTCCCCGTCCCCCTCGTCCGCCACCTCCCCCGAGCTCTCACCGGCGCCGACCCCGAGACCCTCACCTTCCTCTCCGAGGACCGCTACGACACCACCTCCGCCGACCGCCTCGCCACCGACGCCGGCCTCACCCACCCACCCCTCACCCCAGCCCTGACCCGCTGGGCCACCCGCCTGGTCGAGGACGGCTTCGGCACACCGTGACGACAGCGCGAGAAGTCGGCCCAACCGACTTCTCGCGCACGAACCAGCCACCCCCACGCCCAACCACCCCCCGGCAGCCCACTGTTCGCCCACTCAGCGCGCCGACACAGAGCGGTGATGCCGCCCTACAGGCTGTCCCGTGTTGAGATCTCAAACTGCGTACCGTCGTGGCTCTGGACCTGTGGTGAGCGCCGGGGGAGGCTTTCGATCATGGCGTCCGATGACGTGCTGCCCGAGGAAGAGCTGGCCGCGATCGAGCGGCGCGTTGCCGCCGCCACTCCGGGTCCGTGGGTCGGCTGGACGGAGAGCCGGAACGGAATCGGCGGCACAGCTTCCTCCAGTTCCGGGCTGACGCGGAGGAGGACGACGAGGTCTACCTGACCCGAACCACCGGCGGCCGCGAGGTCGCCGGGGCGGACCCCAGACCGACGCGGACATCGAGTTCATCGCCGGCGCGCGCCAGGACGTGCCACGCCTGGTCAACGAGATCAGGTGACTGCGGGCTGTCCTGGCGACCCGCGTCGCTTCTCCTTGAAGTGGGAGGAGATCTCCACCGTCAACGCGCGGAACTCCCGCAGCGCAGTCGGGAAGACGGGCTCCGCCGACTCGATCACCAGCGTCGGACCAGGCGTGCAGGGAGCGTAGTGCTCTGGCCGGTTCCGCCACGGCTCAGTTCTTCCCGCACCGAATCCCGCCGGCGTCGGCGCACCGCGCCAACCCGGTGAACCTGACCGGCCACAGCACTGGGCGACCTCTCGTGCGCCACGAGAGGTCGCCGGCCGACGAGTGGCTGCCGGACGGCAGAGCCCCCTCGGCGAACGCCCGAAGGCGCCGGGATGCCGGGCTGATCGGCCGGGCCGCTGTGCCGAATACCGCAACCCGCACGGAAGTTGCAGGCACCGGCCCGGCGCGGGGCCGGGCGGACGCCGGACGGTGCAGCGGCCGGAGGCCATCCCCCGTGTCTCCGGCCGCTGCTCTCCCCCGCCGGCACAGCCACCGCGCAGACGGCCCCGCCCCGGTGTCGCCCTCGTTCGGCGTCACCCGAAACGCGGGCGATCCCGGCCTCCGCCGCACACCGCACGAAATCCGCTTGCCGGGCTGTGGAGAATCGGGAGCATGGCCGTCACCAGAGAGCAAGCCGCCGGGATCGTCGAGTCGCTGCTGGCCGAAATGCCGTGGCGGAAGGAAGAGTTGGCGATCCTGGGTGTCTCGGAGCACGCCCCCGGATGGATCGTCGCCTGGAACACCGCCGAGTACGCCCGTACCGGCGACTCGCGTCACTTACTCGTGGGCGGCGGACCTTTCCTGGTGGACCGGCATGACGGGAGCGTCCACCACATTCCCACCATGACGTTCATGGCCCATGACTGGGTGGCGCTCTACTTCCGGCAGGTCAAGGGCATCCGGCCGCCCGACGCCTTGGCGGCGGAGGTGCGCGCGCTCGCACGGGCCGAGGGTGCCGTCGCCGCGATGGCCCACCTGCGCCGGCGGGCGCCGCGGCTGAGCCTCCCGCAGGCCAAGGCGTACCTGCTGGCCGTTCGGGACGGGGCCGAGCCGCCCGAGGCGTTGGCGGACCTCACCGAGAAGAAGGACCGATGTCCGCCGCTTCCGATCGCGACCGTACGGCCGGGGCACCGCTGAGCGCCTCCCGCTCGAAGAGCAGCGCCGTCCAGTGGACCTCGTCGCGGCCGTGCAGGTCGGCGCGGGTGGCGCGGTGGAGGAGGCGCAGGCCGTGGTCGGCGGCGAGGGCGATGGTGGGCTCGGCCGGGAGGTCGAACATCCGGCGGCCGGCCGGGACGGGGCCGTGCCGGATGGTGAGCGCGAGGCGGCCCGCGGGGGCGAGGAGGCGGGTGAGGGCGGCCATCGCGGACGGGTGCTCGTCGGGGGCGAGGTGCATCCAGACGGCGGTGAGCAGGACGAGGTCGTAGCGCTCGCCGTCGGCGACGAGCGAGGGCAGGTCCGGCAGCGCGTCGGTGACCCAGCGCACGCCCGAGCCGGCGTGCAACCGCTGGCCGACGGCGCGGAGTTCGGGGGTCGGCTCGGCCGCGACGACGCGGTGGCCGAGGGCGGCGAGGGCGGCGGCGTCGCGGCCGGTGCCGGCGCCGATGTCGAGGACGGAGGCGGGCGGGGCCGGGTACCGGTCGTACAGCTCGCGGTGCACCTCGGCGAAGCTCACGCTCTCGTACTGGACGGCGAGTTGCTCCGCCGCCTCGCCGTATCCGGCGGTCCCCGCGGGCGTGGTCACTCCGCCTCCCGGACGACCACCGCGTCCCCGGCCGCGGCCGCGGCCGCGAAGAAGTCCCGCAGCTCGCGCAGGTCGTGGACGACGCGCGCCGCCCAGGCCTCGGACCAGGGCGTCGGGTATCCGAGGTGTGCGACCGTACGGGCGAGCACGCTGTGCTGCTGGCGGACGAGTTCGCCGAGCGCCGAGCCGCGCAGGAAGGCGGAGGCCGCCGCGACCTGGGCGGGGCGCAGCACCGGCATGGCGCCGTCCGGCAGCGCGCCGTCCGCCTGGGGGTGTCCGCCGCCGTAGACGGGCAGTCGGGCGGCCGGGTCGGGATGCAGGCCGTTCTCGGTGAGGGCGAGTTCCATCAGGACGGCGGTGCGCCGCACGCCGAGGGCGAGGCCGGCGGCGGCCAGCCGGTCGTACCGGACGTCGCGGTCGCGGGGCACGAGTTCGCCGAGTTCCTCCGGCGAGCAGGTGTCCACGGCCCGGCCCGGCAGTCGGCGCCAGAAGTGATCCACACTCACCCGCTCAGCGTAACGAAGTCACGGGGCCGCCACTCCGGCACGGTCCGGTTCAGGCCTCCGGGGCCGCTCAGGCCTCGCCCGGGTGCCAGGCGGGCCACTCCCAGGCGCGGTCGACCCAGTGGACCCGCTGGGGGTCGCGCGGGTCGAGGTCGGGGAAGAGCTGGTGGACGCGCGGCTCGAACTCCTCGGGCCCGAGCGGTTCCCAGCCGTGGCCCTCGAAGTGGACCAGGCGGTAGCGGCTGTCGGTCCGGAACTCGGCCACCTCGACCAGGGGTTTGGACGTGCTGTTGGTCTCCATGCCCCCCAGCATGTGGCGCGGTGGCAATCAACGCCCGTCCAGACCCCTCTTCCGGGTCATGTCCCGGCGTCGGCGCGCTCGTTGAGCACGGAAAGGTTCGAGGGGGGCCGCTGGAAGGACGAGCACATGACTGGGCAGCCCACCGGAGGGCAATGGCAGTGGCCGCAGAACGCTTGGCAGCCGCCGCCGGTCCCGACGAATCCGCTACCGCCGTGGTCAACCGCCACACCGCCGCCGAGGCGGTTGTCACGCAAGGCCTGGACGGCCGCGATGGTCGGGACGGGCGCCGTGCTGGCCTCCGTCCTGGTGATGTGCGGGCCGGGGGCGGGCGACGACGTCAGCGTGGCGGCGCTGCCGGACGCCTCGCCGTCCGCCTCGGACACGGCGGCGCGGCTGCTGCCGGTCTCCCCGTCGCCGGCGACGCCGGCGCCGTCCCCGCTGCCGCCGCCCACGCCCGGCGTGGCGGTCCCGGTGGACGGGCCGGACACGGCGGCGGCCGCGCCCAGTGCCGGGGCCGGCGCGACGGCCGACGCCGCGCACGCCTCGGCGAGCGCCCGGCCCAAGCCGGGGCACAGCCCGCACGCCCCGGCTCCGGCCCACGGCCCGTCGGCGGCGCCCACCCCGGCGGGTGCCGGGGCGGGCGGCCGGAGCACGATCTGCGACCAGGCCGAGCGGGCGGGCCACTGGCCGGCCGGGTCGGAGTCGGCCCGGCTCTGCCGCAGCATCTACGGCTGAGCCGAGGGCGGCCCCGGCGCCACGGACACGGCCGCACCGGCCGCACCGGCCGCACCGGTCGAGGCAGCGGAACCGGCCGCACCGGCCGCACCGGTCGAAGCAGCAGACCCGGTCGGAGCAGCTGACCCGGCCGAGCCGGCACCCGGGGCTCCCGCCACCCCCAGCAGTCCCTTGTCCAGCCGGGGCGCCAGCACCCGCGCCAGGGTGTCGGTGATGTGCCCGGTGTCCCGGTACAGCACCACGCCTTCCAGCACTGCCGGGCAGGAGGGCCCGGCGCCGGGGCAGAGCAGCGGGCCGAGGTCGAGGGTCCGCACCCCGTAGCGGGCGGCGAGCCCGCCGTCCAGCACCGGGTCGGGCTCGAAGGCCGTGTCGCGCGGGAAGAAGCAGGCGTCCGAGCGCCCGTCGGAGGCGGCCAGGCAGGTCGGGATGTCCTTGCCGGGCATCGGGGTGTCGCCGAGGTAGGCGAGCGGGGCACCGAGCGCGGTGAGCCGGTCCAGGGTGCGGGTCCACCCCTCGGTGCGCTCCTCCTGGCTGCCGTACCGGTTGAGCCCGGCCATCAGGACCAGGCGCGGCTTGGGGCCGGAGGTCAGCCGGGTGAGGGTGTTCTCGCGCCAGCGGTCGCACTCCTCGAAGGTGCGGCCGAGCACGTTGTTGCGCACGGTGAGGGTGGCGAGCGGGCAGCCGGGCTTGACCAGGACCTCCAGGGCCCAGTGCCGTTCTTCGGCCAGGGCGAGGCCGGCGGAGATCCACTGCCCGGCGTGGGAGTCGCCGAGCAGCACGATCCGGTCGGGGCTGTCCTCGGCGCCGAAGAGGCAGCGCGGACTGCTGTCGGCGTTGAGCGGGATCTCGCAGCCCTTGCCGGGCGGGAAGTCCTCCCGGGCCCGGGCCAGCGAGGGTGTCAGGGCGAGCACCCGGGTGCCGGGGGCGAGCAGGCCCGGGCCGTCGGCGGCTCCGGCGGGGGCCGTCACGGGACCGGCGGAGGGGTCGCCGAGGGCGCGTACGGTGCCGCCGCCGAGGGTGAGCGCGGCGATCAGCGGGATGACCAGGGCGCTGGCGCCGACCGCGAGCCCGCGCCGGGGGGCCGGGCTGCTGCCGTACCGCAGCGGCTGCTCGACCAGCCGCAGGGTGAGCCAGGCGGGCAGCGCACTGGCGGCGGTGAGCGCGAGCAGGGTGGTCCAGGGCAGGGCACCGTAGCGGGCCTGGGCGATGGTCAGCACCGGCCAGTGCCACAGGTACCAGGCGTAGGAGAGCCGTCCGGCCGCGCGCAGCGGACGGGTGGCGAGCAGCCGTCCGACGTCGGTGACGCCGGGGGTGCCGGGAGTGCCGGGGGTTCCGGAGTTTCCGTGCCCGGCGAGCAGGACGGCGGCGGTGCCGAGGACGGGCAGCAGCGCGGCGGTACCGGGGAAGGGGGTGTTGCGGTCGTACAGGAACACCGGCGCCACCACGGCCGCGAGGCCCAGCCAGCCGAGCACCCGCAGCGACCACACCACCGGCGCCCGCCCGGTGCGGACGGCCAGGGCCGAGCCCGCCAGCGCCACGCAGGCCCCGGCCGCGAACTCCCAGAGCCGGCTGCCGGTGGAGAAGTAGGCGAGCGGCGCGGAGGTGGCCGTCCAGCGCAGGCAGAGCGCGAGCGAGACGCCGCCGACGGCCACCGTGGCGAGGGTGGTCGCCAGGATGCGGCGACGTCCGTGCAGGCAGCGGGCGAGGCCGAGCAGCAGGACGCCCCAGAGCAGGTAGAACTGGTTCTCCACGCCCAGCGACCAGAAGTGCTGCAGCGGGCTGGGGTCGCGTTCGGCGGCCAGGTAGTCGGTCTGTTCGCCGACGAAGCGCCAGTTGGCGAACTGGCCGGCGGAGGCGATCAGGTCGCGGGCGAGGTCGGTGCCGCGCAACGGGTCGAGCAGGGCGCCGCCGGCGACGGCGGTGGCGACCAGCACGGTGGCGGCGGCGGGCAGGATGCGCCGGGCGCGGCGGGCGGCGAAGTCCCACAGGCCGAGCGGGCGGCCGACGAGCAGGCCGGTGATCAGGAAGCCGGAGACGACGAAGAAGACGTCGACGCCGACGAAGCCGCCGGTGAGGCCCGGGACGGCGGAATGGAAGGCGAGGACGGAGAGCACGGCGACACCGCGCAGCCCCTCGATGTCGGGGCGGAAGGCGGTGCGCCGGCGGGCCTGCCCGCTCTCGGCGACGGCGGCGCGTCGCGCAGCGGCGGGCTTCCGGTCCACCACGACGACGCCGGGCAGCAGGTCGGCGGGTGTCGCGGGCGCTTCGGCGGACGGCTGCGGGGTCGGTGCGGCGGAGGGCCGCGAGGACGGCTCGGCGGACGGTTGCGGGGTCGGTGCGGAGGACGGCTCTGAGAACGGTGCGGCCGTTGACACGGCGGTGCTCCTTGCAGGGCTGGCAGCGGTTGTCGGGCCCGCCGGGCCGATGGGGCGGCCGGGCGGTGTCCGCGCCGGTGGGGCGACGCGCAAGGAAAAGCGGGGAGGAGCGGGGAGGTCAGTGCGGGCAACTGGCAGGTGTCGCCGGAGAACTGACGGACGATCAGAAGATGGGTCAGAAGATCAGCGGGTCGGCCCAGCCGGAGGCCAGCAGCCCGCACAGCAGCAGCGCCGCGGTGACGGCGACGGCCTCGGCCCGTCCGAACCCGAGGTCGGAGCGGCCCGGTGCGGGCGCGGCGACCTCGCCGACGGCGGCGCCCTTGCCGCCTCCGGCCCCGTTCAGCAGCGGCCACAGTTCCCGGATCAGCGGGATCATGGTGTACGCGGTGAGCGCGAGCAGCCCGGCGAGCGCCCAGTACGGCTGCCAGCCGTGCAGCAGCGCGGCCCGGACCAGTCCGGCGGCACCCGCGAGGACGACGAACCCGAGCCAGCCGACCCCGATCCGGGCGACGGCGCGGGCGAGCGAACTGCCGCCGGACACGGCGCCGGTGGGCACCCAGTCGGCGGAGCGGCGGCGCAGCGCGTGCGCGATGGCGACCACGTGGCAGAGCCCGCCGAGGAGTTGGACCCGGGTGACCTCGAAGCGCCAGCGGGTGCGGGACATCGCGGGCAGCAGCACCAGGGCGACCCAGATCGGCGGCAGGAACGGCAGCACCTGCCAGGGCTGGATCTCCTCGGGCCGGAAGAACAGCATGATCAGGGCGGGCAGCGGCACGGCGAAGACGTTCACCGCGCTGGTGACGTAGCCGAGGATGCCGTTCCAGAAGCAGAGCCGGGCGGACTTCGACAGCGGTCCGCGGCGGAAGTCCGGGTCGCGGACCAGGGCCAGGGAGCCGAGGCACCAGCGGTACTGCTGGCTGATGAAGGCGGGCAGGCCGGTGGGCGACATGCCCTTGGCGACCAGCGCGGGGACGTAGCGGGTGGCCCATCCGGCGCGGGCGAGGGCGAGGCCGGTGTAGAGGTCCTCGCTGTGGTCGATCTCGGCGAAGCCGCCGATCCGCTGGAGCGCGGCGCGGCGGTAGAGGGCGTTGGTGCCGCAGCAGACGGTGCCGTCCTGCGCGTCCCGGGAGGGCTGGATCCAGCGGTAGAAGATCTCCTGGGTGGCTCCCGCGGCGCGTTCGAGCCAGGACATGTCGGCGTCCGTGTCGAAGCACTGCGGGCTCTGCACGATGCCGACCCCGGGGTTGTCGAGGTAGGGCACCAGGTGGTGCAGGAAGTCGGGGCGGGGGCAGAAGTCGGCGTCCAGGACGGCGACGATCTCGCCGGTGCCCTCGGCCAGGCCGTGGTTGAGGTTGCCGGCCTTCTTGAAGCGGCCCCGGTCGGGCCGGGCGTGGTACCGGAAGCCGTAGGACTCGGCGAGTCGGCGCACCTCGGGGCGGCCGGCGTCGTCGAGGACCAGGACGGTCAGCTCGCCGGGCCACTGGACGGCCGCGGTGTACCGGTAGGCGTTGTCGAGGACGGCCAGCGGTTCGCCGCAGGTCGGCAGCAGCAGGTCGACGCTCGGGGCGCGGGCGGGGTTCCAGGCGCGCAGCAGCAGGTCGTGGGAGTCGCGGGTGAAGCGCCGGGCGCGCTGGCCGTCGGTGAGCGAGAGCAGCCAGGTGGCCGCGTTGAGGACGGTGAGCACCAGGAAGGGCCAGAGCAGCGGCTTGCTGAGGGCGAACAGGCCGAGCGTGGCGGTGGCTCCCGCGTAGGAGAGGGTGGCGCAGAGCAGCACCCAGCGGCGCTGCGGGCCGAAGTACCAGTAGAGCTCCTCGTCGTCGGGCGGGGCGGGCAGGCGGTGGTCGTCCTGGTCCGCGGGTGTCCGGCGCGGGCCGGTGTCGGGTGCGGGCATGGCGGTGCCATGGAGTACGGGCATGCGGAAATGGCCCCCCTGGGCAGCGGGCGGAACGTGGCCGTTCGCGCTCAGCCTCTCACATTGGCCTAGACCAATAATGAACGAGGTATGACATCTCCGCATCGCCCCAGCTCAGCGAGTTGACCGTGCGTCACCTGCGGAAACCCGGTCCAGCGGAACTGAACCGAACCCTGAGCGCGGGCCGTTCCAGGGGCCGTCAAGTCCCCCGGACGGCCGGCGCTCCGACATCGGCACAGCCGTCAACTTCCGTACACAGAGCTCCGCTCCCTCAGGAATCCGCCTTCAAGTCCTTGATGAGGTGGGCGAACCGCAAATCCGGCCGGAGCGGGATGCCGAAGCGCTCGTCGCCGTACGGGAAGGGGCTGAACTCCCCCGTCCGCCGGAAGCCGCGCCGCTCGTACCAGGCGATCAGCTCGGCACGCTGCTCGATCACCGTCATCTCCATCGCGCCGACACCCCACCGCTCGACGGCCAGCCGCTCCGCCTCGGCCAGCACGGCCCGGCCGATCCCGCCGCCCTGGAGCCCCGGGCGCACCGAGAACATGCCGAAGTACGCCCGCTCGCCCTGCCGTTCCAGCTGGCAGCAGGCGAGCAGTTCGCCGTCCCGCTCGGCGAGCAGCACCAGCCCCTCGGGGTGGCCCACGGCCGCCGCGACGGCCTCAGGGTTGGTGCGCCGGCCGTCCAGCAGGTCCGCCTCGGTGGTCCACCCAGCCCGGCTGGAGTCGCCCCGGTAGGCGGACTCGACCAGGGCGACCAGCGCCGGGACGTCGGCGGGCGTGGCGGGACGGAACACGGGCTCCCCGGCGGGCCGGGCGGAGTCGGTGGCGGTCTCGGTCATGGCTGGTCCTCTCCTCACGTGCGAGGGCCGCCCGTGGTGGCCGGCCCGCGGGCATCGTGCCACAGCGCGCCGAAGGCGCCCGGACCCGCCCCGACCCCACCCCGGGCCCGCCCCGAAGGCGCCCGGGCCCCTCGTCCCGGGCGCCGTCCGGAGGCCGGACGCACCGGCAGAACCGGCAACGCCCGTTGCCGGTCATGGCGCTCCGGCACATCTGACGTGCGTTCACTATGTGAAAAAAGATGCCTGGCGGCGGCGCCAGGTACATGGCTACTCTGCGGTACGGCCGGTCAGACCCCGGCCGTATCAGGTCATTTCGACCGTCCCCACGCTCGGACCAGAGGAGTGCTCATGCCCCGCTCTTCCCGCTCCGCCCGTACCACCGGCACCGACAGACCGGCCGGCCGCCGCCTGCCCGCGCTGGCCGCCCTCGCCGCCGCGACCGCCCTGGTCGCCGGCGTGGCCGCCCCCGCGTACGCGGCCGAACCCGCCCCTGTCGCCCCCGTCGCCGAAGGCCGCCCAGGCTTCCACCCCGAGCAGGACTTCGCGGGCTCCACCGTCGCCGCCCGCGAGGGCCGCGGCGCCGCCGCCCCGTTCGCCTCCCTCGCCGCCACCCAGACCCCGGGGCTGGACGTCTCCGGCTACCAGGGCAACGTCAACTGGTCCTCGGTCGCCGCCAACGGCGCCAAGTTCGCCTACGTCAAGGCCACCGAGGGCACCAGCTACACCAACCCGTACTTCGCCCAGCAGTACAACGGCTCCTACAACGCCGGCCTGATCCGCGGCGCCTACCACTTCGCGCTGCCGAACGTCTCCTCCGGCGCCACCCAGGCCAACTACTTCGTCAGCCACGGCGGTGGCTGGTCCGCCGACGGCAAGACCCTGCCGCCCGCGCTGGACATCGAGTACAACCCCTACGGCGCCACCTGCTACGGCCTCAGCCAGAGCGCCATGGTCAGCTGGATCCGCGACTTCAGCAACACCGTCCACTCCCGCACCGGCCGCTACCCCACCATCTACACCACCACCAACTGGTGGACCCAGTGCACCGGCAACAACGGCGGCTTCGGCACCACCAGCCCGCTCTGGATAGCCCGCTACGCCTCCTCCGTCGGCACCCTGCCGAACGGCTGGAGCTACCAGACCTTCTGGCAGTTCGCCGACTCCGGCACCTTCCCCGGTGACCAGAACTACTTCAACGGCGCGGCCGACCGCCTCCGCGCCCTCGCCCTGGGCTGACGCACCCGCGCCGGTGCGGGGCGCCGCAGCGCGCCCCGCACCGGCGGTGTCGGGCCGGCGAAGGTTCGACTGTCCGCGCACGGCACACGCTTATGTCGTACACGTACAGCGCCCTCCGGGCCTCCGGTGCCGTCAAGGGGCGTCCTGCGCGTCGACGTCGTGCGCACCGCATGGCGCCGCCCCCGGCCGGGGCCGGGGGCGGCGCCGCTCGCTGCCGGGTCTCAGCCGTCGATGCGGTGCTGGCTCCAGAAGGAGGTCAGGTCCACGGTGGTGGCGGCCTGGGCCGCGGCCTTGAACTCCGCGGTGGTGGAGACGCCGTACCAGTGCGCCTGCGCGTAGGTGCGCAGCAGCGTGGTCATCGCGGAGTCGCCGATGGTCCGGCGCAGGTCGTGCAGGGCGCACTTGCCGTAGCCGTAGACGACCGTGGAGTAGCGGGAGGAGTTGGCGTCCCAGTACGCCATCGAGTTGGTGATCTTCTCCGCCGAGGAGGCCCAGGAGACGCTGTTCCAGCAGCCGTTGCCGGTCTTGCCGAGGGCGAGGTCGGTGGCGTAGTCGGTGAAGGACTCGTCCAGCCAGGGGGTGTTGTACTCGTCGTCGCCCACGATGCCGTACCACCACTGGTGGGCGATCTCGTGGGTGAGCGCCGTGGTGCTGACCAGGTCGAGGACGAAACCCGGGTACTCCATGCCGCCGAACCAGAAGTTGTTGTCGATCACCGCGTCCAGCTCGCCGTACGGGTAGGCGCCGAAGCGCTGGGCGTGCGCGTCGACCGCCGAAGTCGCCGTGGAGAGCATCGACTTGGCGTCGGTCGCGCTGATCCCCGCCACCGAGTAGACGTTGACCTTCACCCCGGCCGCCGAGGTGCCGGATATCTTGGTGAACGGTCCGGCGCCCCAGGCGAAGTCGCGCACCTTGCTCGCGGTCGCCTTGGTGACGGTCCGGCCGGCCGCGCCGGGGGTGTCCACCGAGGTGCCGGTCGCGGGCACCAGCAGGCCGGTCGGGTGGTCCAGGGTGACGGTGAAGTCCGAGGCCACCGAGTAGAAGGACTCGCCGTTGTTGGTGTACGGGTCGAGGTGCCAGCCGGCCGCGTCCCGTACCGCCAGGACGGGCAGGGCGTTGCCGAGGAAGTTGTACGCGCCGTCGTGGCCGAAGCGGTCCGCGCCGCTCGGCACGGTGATGCCGAGGTCGAAGCCGACGGTGCCGCTCTGGCCCTGCGCGAGCGGGGCCGGCAGGGTGATCTTGAGCGCGGTGCAGTTCACCGTGAGCGGGGAGGGCGTGCCGCCGGTCACGTTGGTCACCGTGATCGGGGTGCTGGGGCAGCTGCCGTGGGCGTTGTCCCACAGCCGCAGGTACACCTCGTTCAGCGCGGTGGGCGAGGCGTTGGTGAAGGTCACGCTCTCGTGCCCGGTCCAACTGCCGCCGGAGGCGTCGCTGGTGAGGTCCACGGTGTACGCCGGCGCGACCGGGGTGCGGGTCGGGTCGGCGGGCGGGGTGGTCCCGCCGCCGGAGACGTCCAGGGTGACGTCGTCCAGCACGAAGCTGGTCTGCAGGCTGGAGTCCTCGACGCCGGTGAAGGCGAGCGTCACGGACTGGCCGGCGAAGGCGGAGACGTCGACGGTCTTGTGCACGTACCCGGCCTGGGCGTCCAGGTTGGAGTAGGTGGCCAGGGTGGTGGAGCCGAGCTTGACGGTCAGCTTGTCGTAGGCGGTGCTGCCGGTCGTCTCGGCGGTGTCCACGTGCAGCCAGAACCCGAGCGTCGCGGTGCCGCACCCGGCGGGGAGGGTGAGGGACTGCGAGAGCGCGTCGGTGTGGCTGGAGCCGTAGCCGTCGAGCCAGGCGTAGGTGCTGCCGGAGTGCGCGCTCTGGCCGCTTCCGGCGGTGATCGCGCCGCTCGGCGCCGTCCAGGGCGAACTTCCGCTCTCGAAGCCGCTGTTGGCCACCACCTGGGCGGGTGTGCAGTCCGCGGCGCTCGCCACCGTGGGGGTGGCGAGCGCGGCGAGGCCGGTCGCCGCGAACAGCGCGGCGCCGGTCAGGGCAGGCAGGAGTCTTCTCATCGGAGCCTCTCGTGGGGGAGCGAGCCGGGAGCAGCAGAGTGACAGCAAACCCGCACGTTTGAAAGGCTCATGACATGGAACGCATACGCCCCACCGGGACGACCGGCGGCCGGGGCGGCACTCCGGCACCTACCCCCGCTGATCCACAACTCCTTCTGGATCACGCTGTTCTGACCATGCCTCAGATCGCGTCAGGACGGTGATCACGGAGCTTCCCGCGCGGCCCCGACTCCCGGAAAACCGTTTGCCGAACCGTGCCGGGACCGTCCACCATCGGCCCATGACCGACTCCGCCGCCCGCCCGCTGCCCGCACCCGCCGCCCACCCGGCCCCGGGCCGCCGGCAGCCCGGCCGTCCCCGGAGGCCCGACGCCGCACGCGGGTGAGGGCCGCGCTGGCCGCGGGGCTGCTCGCCGGGCTCGGCGTGGCCGTCCCGGTCGGGGCCGTCGGGGCCTACCTGGTGTCGCTCACCGCGCGGACCACCCTGCGCACCGGCGCCTGCGCCGCCCTCGGCGTGGCCACCGCGGACGGGCTGTACGCGCTGCTCGCCGTGGCCGGCGGCACCGGCCTCGCGCCGCTGCTCGACCCCGTCGCCCGCCCGCTGCGGATCGTCTCCGCCCTGGTGCTGCTCGCCCTGGCCGCCCGGACGGCCGTCACCGCGGTGCGCGGCCGCCCCGGCACCGCCGACACACCGCGGGCCGCGCCACCCGGCCCCGCCCGGGCCTTCCTCACCCTGCTGGGCATCACCCTGCTGAACCCGCTGACCGTGCTCTACTTCGCCGCCCTGGTGCTCGGCGGCGGCAGCCAGGACGGCGTCCCGGCCCGGGCGGCCTTCACCGTCGGCGCCTTCGCGGCCTCCGCCTGCTGGCAGCTGCTGCTGGCCTCCGGCGGCGCCCTGCTCGGCCGGGCGCTGACCGGCCCGCGCGGCCGGCTGCTGACCGCGCTCGGCTCGGCCGCCCTGGTCGCCGCGCTCGCGGTCCGGCTACTGCTCGACTGAGCCCCGGGCGGCGGCCCGCACCACGCCCCCGCCGGGCCCCGGCCGCCCCACACCGCCGCACCACTCGCCCGGCACCGCCCGCCACCCGACTACGCACCGCACCCGCCCCGACCGCCCCCGTCACCGAGCCACCGCCCGAGCCACCGCCCGAAGCCCCGTCCCACCCCTGCTCACCGCCGCCCCCGGACCTCACGGCGCCGGCCCGCCACCCACCTCTCCGCCACCCTCCGCAACCGACCCCGCCGCCCCGGTCGTCGACCCCACCACCCCCGCCGCTCCGCCGCCGGTCCGGCTGACCAGCGGGATCGGCGAATCCTCCGGCAGATTCCGCTGACCCATTTACGTCTGATTCATACCTTGTATCCTGGTTCTGTATCCGCTGAGTGACATCCGCCGAAGACCCAGCCCGGCAGCGGGCCTGCGCCACGGCCGGTCCACCGGACCGGCCGAGCGGCCCGGGCGCGGTCGGGAACGCCGCCACCGACCCGGAGGAGTGCGGAGATGGCCGAGCAGGACGCCCCCGAGAAGCGGGGCCGGCTGAGCCGCCCGCTGGTGCTGGGCGCCGCCGTGGCCCTGGTCGACCGCGAGGGTCTGGCCGCGCTGACCATGCGCAGGCTCGCGGCCGAGCTCGGTGTGGAGTCGATGGCCCTGTACCGCTACACCCCGGGCAAGGAGGCCCTGGTCGACGGCCTGGTCGAGGCCTACTTCGACGAGATCAACGCCCGGCTGCGGGCCGGCGCCGAGCACGGTTCGCACCCGGACGGCTGGCGCGCCGAACTGCGCCGGATCGCCAAGGCGTTCGCCGCCACCGCGCACGCCCACCCCGAGATCCTGCCGCTGGTCGCGACCCGCCCGCTGGCCGTGCCGGTGGCCCGCCGCCCGGCCTCGGTGCTGGACCTCACCGAGCACATCCTGGCCGTGCTCAGCCGGGCCGGCTTCGACGACGCCGGCGCACTGATCGTCTACCGCACCTTCGTCGCCTGGAACCTCGGCTGCATGCTGGTGGACAAGCGCCAGGTGGTCGACAACCCGAGCGAGCCGGACCCGGCCCTGCGGCTCGGCCTGCACCGGCTGCCGGCCGCCGACTACCCCCGGCTGCGCGCCCTGGTGCCCCGGTTCTCCGACTTCGACGACGAGGCCGAGATGCTGAGCGGCCTGGACAGCCTGCTCGACGGGATGCCGGAGCCGCCCCTTGACGACTTCTACGGTGACGGCGGATCCTGAGGATACGAGGTACACGTCGGACATATCCACCCCGATCGGCGCCGCCGCGCCGCCCGGCAACCACCGCGGCAACCGGCTGAAGGCGCCCGGAAGAAGTCCCCATGTCCTCCGAACCCCACGCGTCACCCCCTGACGACATCCTGCGCCTGCGCGTCACCGCCAAGGACCCGGAGACCCTGCGCGCGCTGCTGCGCGACACCCGCCCCGACGTCGGCGGAAGCCCCCGCGTCGAGGAGGACGGCCGCGTCGGCATCGATGTCTACGCCCCGGCCGACCGGATCGCGGACCTCGAACGCGAGGGCGTCACGGTCACCACGATCGGCAACGCCAGCGAGGCCGGGCGCGCCGCCCAGGCCGAGGTCGGCAGCGGCGACCGCTTCGCCCCCGCCGACGCCGTCCCGCGCGGCCTGGCCGCCAAGCTCTCCGGCTGACCCGGGAGGCCCGTCATGCCGTACCTGAACGTCACCGAGGTCGAGTCCGCCGTGACCAGCCTGGCCACCGCCTACCCCGACCTCACCCAGCTCATCGCCCTGCCCAACGAGTCGTTCGAGGGCCGCACCGCCCACGCCCTGCAGATCGGCGTGCCCGCCGCACTCCCCAAGCCGTGCGTGATGATGATCGGAGGGGTCCACGCCCGTGAATGGGGCAGCTGCGAGATCCTCATCCACCTCGCCGCCGACCTGCTCGAGGCCCAGCGCGACGGTACCGGCCTCGGCTACGGCGGCACCAGCTTCACCGCCGGTCAGGTCAGCGACCTGCTCCACCGGATCGACCTGGTGATCTACCCGCTGGTCAACCCCGACGGCCGGCACTACAGCCAGACCGTCCGGCCGATGTGGCGCAAGAACCGCAACCCCTCCTACACCGGCGGCAGCCAGAACCCGGACTGCGTCGGCGTCGACCTCAACCGCAACTACGACTTCCTCTTCGACTTCGTCACCGCCTTCGACCCGGCCGCCGGCCCCCGGGTGTCCAACGACCCGTGCGACGTCCAGGTCTACGCCGGCCCGAGCGCGGCCTCCGAGGCGGAGACCCAGAACGTGCTCGCGCTGCTGGACCAGTTCCCGCAGACCGCGTGGTTCGTCGACGTGCACAGCTACTCCCAGGACATCCTCTACAACTGGGGCGACGACGAGAACCAGTCGGACAACCCCGACATGAACTTCCGCAACTCCGACTTCGACGGCAAGCGCGGCCGGCCCAACGACCTCGCGTACGCCGAGTACATCCCCAGGGAGGACGAGAACGCCGAACAGGAGCTCGCCGAGGCGTTCTGCCAGGGCCTCAAGGGCGTTCGCGGCCTGGCGTACAAGCCGATCACCGGCTTCCACCTGTACCCGACCAGCGGGACCAGCGACGACTACGTCTACTCCCGCCACTTCGCCGACCCCGACCAGGGCAAGGTGCTCGGCTTCACCGTCGAGTGGGGCACCGAGTTCCACCCGCGGTGGGCGGAGATGGAACAGATCATCCGCGACGTGGACGCCGGGCTGGTGCAGTTCTGCCTGGCCACCACCTGACCCCTCACGCCACAGTGCCCGACAGCGGGGCGCCCGCCACGACCCTTCGTGGCGGGCGCCCTGGGGTGCGGGCTCAGCCGCGCTCAGGCGGCTCGGCCCGGGCAGCCCTGATCAGGCGGCCCGGTGGAAGAAGAACGGGTCGATGGACGGCGGCACCCGGGTCACGCCGTCCGTGCTGAGCAGTTGGTGGGTGGTGAAGTTGGCGTTGCGCTGGTAGGTCACGCCCACCGGGAAGTTGGCCCGGTCCGGCGTGTTGTTCCCCGCGAAGACTCCGTAGAAGTCCTTCCCGACCGCGAGCATCCGGATGTAGTCACCGAGGAACGGCACTCCCCTGGCGCGGGGCACGTCGGCGGGTGCCTGGTGCAGCACGTCGGACTCCGGCGCGGTGCCCCAGTTGTCGGCGGTGACTTCGAGGACCGTCGTCCACTGGTTGTCGGCGAACCGCTGGTAGACCAGGCCCACCAGACCGTCCTCGTTGACGGCCAGGGACGGGTTCTTGGCGTCGGTGACGTCGTCGCGCACCTGCCGCCAGGTCTGGCCGCGGTCCTCCGAGTGCTGGACGTGCAGGGTGTTGTCGACCCCGTCCGGGCCGCCCACGCGGTCGCACCAGGCGATCCAGACGCGGTCGGCGCCGGTCGGGTCCACCGCGATCGTCAGGTCGCCGCCGAGCCGTTCCTGTCCCATGATCGAGTTGAACGCGACGAAGCGGTCGGTCGCGACCCGCTGCCCGGGGACGCTGTCGGTGGCGTCCTTGAGGTCCTGGAACGGGTGGGCGCCGACGCCTCCGTCGTCGTCCCGGGTCACCACGACGTCGAAGGTGACGTTGGTGATCGGGTCGCCCTGGTCGTTGGTCCGCCAGCTCTGGAACGCCGCGTAGACGGTGCCGTCGGGGTGCACGGCGAGGCGCACCGGCGGCCCGTCCTGCCCCGCCGGATCGCGCTGTTCGATCGTCGTGGGCAGGAATCCGGCCGGTGCCGGCGCCGTCCGCGCGTCGCCCGAGACGTCCACGCGCGCGGTCCGCGGGCCCGGACCGTTGTTGCCGATGTAGACCCGGTCGAGGTCGGCGCCGCCGGCCGTCACGGTGCCGGCGATGGCCCACGGCTGGTCCTCCTCGTCCCGGCTCACCAGGATCTTCATGGGCGCGGTCGAGGCGATGCTCGGCGCGCGCAGGATCTGCATCCTGGTGATGACAGGCCGGTGCAGTGCGGCCAGGCCGTTCAGGATGCCCGCGTACAGGGCGCCGCCCCGGGCCGCGAAGGCCACCGTGATGTCGGCGGTGCCGAGCCCCGGCGCGGCGCCGGGGACGACGGTGTGCAGCACCCAGCTGTCGCCGCCGTCCGTGGACACGTAGACCGGGGCGAGCGGGCCGTTCATCGGGTCGGGGGTGAAGGCGGTCGCGACCATCTCGGTGGGCGTCTCGGGGTTGACCGCGAGGAACGGTTCGGAGTCCTGGGTCGCGGTGCCGCTCAACACCTTCGGGGTGATGTTGACGACCTTGAGGGTGGGCATGTCGGCTCACCTCCGTTCACGCAGCACGGCGAGCTTGTGCACCGGCTGGTAGTCCTCGGGGTGGATCAGTTCGTACGGGGCGAGCTCGCGCAGGTCGTCCTGGGTGGCGTGCAGCAGCCACAGCCCCTCCTGGCCGGCCTTGGGCTTGGGCACCTGGTAGTGGTGGGCGTCCCGGCTGTTGGGGTACAGCACGGCGAGGGTCGCGTCGTCCACCTGGCCGCTCTCGACCCGGGTGACGTCGATCGACGCCAGCCACCAGTCCGGCGCGTGCTCGGAGCGGCGGTCGGCGGGGCCGGCACGGCCGGCCCGTCGCAGGCCGACCACCGTGCCGACGACCACGGCGTCCGCCTCGGCCGCGTGCGCGGCCAGATCCTGGTGGCGGATCTCCCGCTGCACCGAGCTGAACGGCTGTTCGTCGGCCGTGGTGGCGGCGAGCGACACGTGGCGCTGGACGGACTCGGCGGGCAGCCGACCCACCTCGGTGACGCCCAGCCCCTCCCCGTACACCATGCCCTGGGTGAAGAACGCGGCCCGGTCGCCGACGCCCATCCGGCCCTCGTCGGGCGACAGTTGGACGGTGACCTCACTGCCCGCGAGCTGTTGGAACGCATCCGGCGCGTGCAGCACCTGGTCCACCCTGACCACGGCCGTCCGGTCGTTCCTCGTCTCGGCCGGAACGGCCGCGAGCGAGGTGCCGCCGACCCGGGTGACGGTGCCCACGAAACTCAGCGGGGCCCGCCGGACGAGTTCGGTGAGCTCCTCGGGCTTGACGGGTGACATGTCAGTCATGACGGTCCTCCTCTGTGCTCACCGCACCGCGCGGGCCGAGGAGGGATGCGCCCGGCGCCACTCGATCCGCGCGCCGAGCAGGCAGACGGCGGTGACGGCGGCCGCCAGCGCGACCACGAGCCACTCCGCCGCACCGCTGCCGGCGTCCGGGTCGACGCCGAGGAGCGTCTCGATCCACTGCGGCCACACCAGGGTGAGCAGGAACAGCAGTCCGGACAGTCCGCCGAGGGCCGTCTCCAGCCAGAAGCGGGGACGGACCGGATTCGTTTGTCGGAAGGGCATCACTGCACCTCCCCTTCTCCAACCGCCCGGGCCGCGCCGCGACGCAGCGCGCGCCGTTCCCGTGCCGCCGCGGGTGGCGGCGGCACGGCCCGGCCGGGCCGGCCCGGGTCGGGGGGTCGCTCCCGGTGGCGCCGCCGGTCGGGGGCGTGGTCGCCGCGGGAGGTCGATCTGCTTCGATCCGCAGTGTCGGAGCTGCGGTGGGAGTGCGCCGGGGAGGGGATCACCGGCGGCCCGTCGTCCCGGGAGGGGATCGCGGGTCGTCCGGTGAAACCGGTCCCTGCGCTGTACGCCTACGAGGCACACGTACTTCGTATACGAGTCTGCTCGCACTCCGTGAGCAGGTCAAGAGCGGACCGGGCCGACTTCGCCGTCAGACCCGGGCGCCGAGCATCCGCAGCACCAACTCGCCGTAGCGGCGCCCGAGTTCCTCCGGTGTCTCGGTCGAGCGGTCGGTGTACCAGCGGGAGACGTCGATGCCCAGCGAGGTGACCGCGCGGGCCGCCGTCCGCACCTCGGAGACCTGGAAGTCGCCGGCCGCCACGCCGGCCTCGATCAGCGCACTGACCTCGCGCTCGATGTCCAGCCGCAGCGCCGCGACCACCGCGTAGGCGTCCTCGGGCAGCGCGTGCAGCTCGTAGTTCACCACCCGGCCGACCGTCCGGGCCCGGGCGTGCCAGGCGGTGAACTGCTCGACCAGCCGCCGCATCCGCTCGGCCGGGCCACCCCGGCCGGCCACCGCGTCGCGGACCAGGGCCAGCGTGGCGGCGTGCCCGGCCTGGCTGATCTCGGCCAGCAGCGCGGCCTTCGACTGGTAGTGGATGTACAGCGCGGCCGGGCTCATCCCCGCCGCGGTGGCGATGTCCCGGGTCGTGGTGGCGTGGAAGCCGCGCTCCGCGAACGACTCGACGGCGGCCTGGAGCAGCCGGTACGCCGCTTCGGGGCGGGCGGCGCCGGGCAGGGTCGGCCAGAGGTCGGCGAGCGGGGTGCTGGTCATGGCGTCATCCTCCCAGAGAACTCGTACAGGCTTTCCCGCCGGTCGCAGGGCGGCGGGCTGTTGACAGGCTCCCGCACCGACAGCATGCTGAGCAAGCGCTTAGTCAGCAGCTGGCAGAGATCCTCGCACGAAAGGCAGGACGCTCCGTGGTGCACTCCTTCAAGGGCCGGGTGGCCCTCGTCACCGGATCGAGCCGGGGCATCGGCCTCGGCATCGCGCGCGAGCTGGTCGACCGGGGCGCCAAGGTCTGCCTCACCGCCCGCAACCCGGAGCCGCTGGCCGAGGCCGTCCGCGACCTGGGCGGCCCGGACAACGCGATCGCCGTCGCGGGCAAGGCCGACGACCCGGCGCACCAGGAGGAGGCCGTCGCCCGCACCCTGGAGGCCTTCGGACGGCTCGACCACCTGGTCAACAACACCGGCATCAACCCGGTGTACGGGCCGGTCCTGGAGACCGACGAGGCCGCCGCCGCCAAGATCCTCGCCGTCAACGTGCTCGCCCCGCTGGCCTGGACCCGCCGGGCGCACGCCGCCTGGATGGGCGAGCACGGCGGCTCGGTCGTCAACGTCGCCTCGATCGCGGGCATCCGCTCCTCGCTCGGGATCGGCATGTACGGCGTCAGCAAGGCCGCGCTGATCCGGCTCACCACCGAACTCGCCTCCGAACTGGGCCCCCAGGGCATCCGGGTCAACGCCGTCGCCCCCGCCGTGGTCAAGACCAAGTTCGCCGAGGCGCTGTACGAGGGCCGCGAGGAGAAGGTCGCCCGGGCCTACCCGCTCGGCCGCCTCGGCGTCCCCGAGGACGTCGCCGGCGCCGTCGCCTTCCTGCTCTCCCCGGACGCCGGCTGGATCACCGGCCAGACCCTGGTCGTGGACGGCGGGGTCACGCTCGGCGGTGGGATGTGACCGCCGGAGCCTCCGACGGCCGGACGTCCGACGAAGGGGCCTCCGACGGGGGCGCCTTCGACCAAGGAGCCTTCGACGGCCGGGCGTTCGAGGGGCGGGGCGTGGTGGTGACCGGGGGCGGCCGGGGCATCGGCGCCGCGCTGGCCCGGGCCTTCGCCGCGGCCGGCGCCCGGGTGGTGGTCAACGACCTGGACGCCGAGGCCGCCCACGCCGTCGCGAAGGAGTGCGCGGGCACCGCGCTGCCCGGCGACGCCGCCTCCGCCGAGGGACTGGCCGACCTGGTCGGGCGGGCCCGCGCCGGCCTCGGCGAGATCGACGTGTGGTGCGCCAACGCGGGCGTCGCCCCGGTGGGCGGGGCGGACGCGCCCCCCGCGGCCTGGGCGAGCGCCTGGGAGGTCAACGTCATGGCCCACGTCCGGGCCGCCGAACTGCTGCTCCCCCGCTGGCTGGAGCGCGGAGAGGGCCGCTTCCTGGCCACCGTCTCCGCCGCCGGGCTGCTCACCATGCTGGGCTCCGCACCGTACGCCGTCAGCAAGCACGGCGCGCTGGCCTTCGCCGAGTGGCTCTCCGCGACCTACCGGCACCGGGGCCTGCGGGTGCACGCGCTCTGCCCGCAGGGCGTGCGCACCGACATGCTCGCCTCCACCGGCGCGGTCGGCGAGGCACTGCTGGCCCCCACCGCGCTCGACCCGGCGGAGGTCGCCGAGGCGGCGCTGGACGGGATGCGCGCGGAGCGCTTCCTGCTCCTGCCGCACCCCGAGGTCGCCGACTACTGCCGCGCCCGGGCCACCGAGCCGGACCGCTGGCTCGCCGGCATGAACCGGCTCCAGCAGGGGCTGGAGAGGAGCGAACTGCTGTGAGGGCCTGGCAGGTGGCCGAGCTCGGGGAGCCGGCCGAGGTGATGCGGCTGGCCGAGGACGTCGCGCGGCCGGTGCCCGGCCCGGGGCAGCTGCTGGTCCGGGTACGGGCGGCGGCCGTCAACTTCCCGGACGCGCTGATGGTGCGCGGGCAGTACCAGGTCCGCCCGCCGCTGCCGTTCACGCCCGGCGTGGAGCTGTGCGGCGAGGTGGCGGACGGCGCCCGGCGGGGCGAGCGGCTGGTCGGCAACCCGGTGCTGCCGCACGGCGCCTTCGCCGAGTACGCGCTGCTGGACGCCGCCGCCGCGTTCCCGGCGCCCGAGGTGCTGGACGACGCCGAGGCCGCCGCCCTGCACATCGGCTACCAGACCGCCTGGTTCGCGCTGCACCGCCGGGCCCGGCTGCGGGCCGGGGAGACCCTCCTGGTGCACGCGGCCGCCGGCGGCGTCGGCAGCGCGGCGGTCCAGCTCGGCCGGGCCGCCGGGGCGCGGGTGATCGCCGTGGTCGGCGGGCCGGCGAAGGCGCTCGCCGCGCGGGCGCTCGGCGCCGACCTGGTGGTGGACCGCCGGGAGCGGGACTTCGTCGCCGCCGTCAAGGAGGCCACCGGCGGACGCGGCGCGGACGTGGTCTTCGACCCGGTCGGCGGCGAGGCCTACACCGGCTCCACCAAGTGCGTCGCCTTCGAGGGCCGGATCGTCGTGGTCGGCTTCGCCGCCGGGCAGATCCCCACCCCGGCGCTCAACCACGCCCTGGTGAAGAACTACTCGATCCTGGGCCTGCACTGGGGCCTCTACAACACCCACGACCCGCGTGCCGTCCGCACCGCCCACGACGAGCTCACCAAGCTCGCCGAACAGGGCGCCGTCCGCCCCCTGGTGAGCGCCCGGGTGCCGCTGGCCGCCGCGCCGGACGCCGTCCAGCGCGTCGCCACCGGGCGCAGCACCGGCCGGATCGTCGTCCTCGGCGACTGACCCCGCGCGCGGTCCGGACCGCGACGCACGGCGAGGCCGCGGCCCACGGGCTGTGGCCTCGCCGCGGTTGACGCTCGGAGGGCTGGGCGTTCGTCCCGCTCGGGGACGCGGGCCTCGCCGCGGCGGCCACGCTGACGCGGTGTGCGATCGCCTGGTCAGCGCTGCGGCACCTCACGCGCGTCCGCGAGCGCTCGGGGCCGGTGTCCGGCGTCCGGCGTCCGAGGTCGGCGTCAGTAGACGAGGATGTCCCAGTGGCTGCCCTCGTTGCAGTACAGGTTGCCCGATGCGGCCTTCCACTGCGGGTAGCCGTCGCCCCGGTAGCCGATGTAGGTGAAGCTGTTCTGGATGTAGTTGTCGATGCAGGAACTGCGGGAGATGTCGACCTTGTAGCCGTTGTAGTGGCTGTAGGTGCCGGAGGCGTGGCCCACCTCGGTCCCGCCCGTGATGTTGATGGCGCAGCCGCTGGCCTGCTTCAGGGTGATGACGGCGTTCACCGTGCCCGAGTTGATCTGCTCGAACGAGGTGCAGGTGGAGTTGGACCTGGTGGTACAGCCCCCGCTGGAGCTCCACGTGATGCCGGCGTTGCCGAGCTGACTGGCGGCCGTCGCCTGCGACAGCTTGGTGCCGCTGGCGCCGGCCGTGGGCGCCGAGACGGCGAGGCCGGCCAGGGCCAGGGCGACGACGGTGACTGCGGTGCGTGGCTTCATCTGCATCTCCCGGTGAGGGTTGGTGTGCCTCCGACACGAAGGGGTGGTACGCAGTGCTCCGGCGCGAGGGCCGACCGATCATCCGTCCGGCACCGCCGCCCGCGGCTCCGCGGGAACGGGGAGCGGGCTTCGGGGACCGGCATCGCACCAGGATGGCCTACCGCTGTCTATGCGGGTAGACCCCGGCCGTGAATTTCGCGTGACGGGGAGCGGCCTTCGGCGCGTCGAAACGCTCCGTCGACCGAGCGGTGGAACGGGGCCGGCCCGGGCTCGGAGCTCCACCGGGAGTTCCGCCAGGAGTCCCGCGAGGGCCCGGGCCTCACCCGGTGACCTCGACGGTGACTTCGTAACCGCGCTGCTCGGGCGGGCAGTTGAGGGCCTCGCCGCAGCTGGTGCGGGTCGCGGTGAGGCGGGCGGTGCCGGGGGCGCGGGCGGTGAAGGAGGCGGTGACGGCGCCGCAGCCGCCGCCGGGGCGGCAGGACGGGGACGGGGTGGTGGTCGGGGCGCCGTCCGGGGTGAGGACGTCGGGGGCGGAACTGGTCGCGGCGGACCAGTAGGTGCTGTGGAGGACGAGCGTGACGGTCGCGCCGACGGCGGCCTTCAGCGTGGTGTGGTCGGCGTGCTCGTCCACCGTGACCGTCGCCGGGCCCGGGGCGGCCGACGTGGCGGCGGGCGCCGACGGGCCCGTTCCGGTGGAGGCGCAGCCGGCCAGGGTGAGCAGGGCGGCGGCGAGTGCCAGGGCGGCGGGTCTTCTCGGGTGCACGGTGGTTCCTCTTGCCGTTGTTCCAGGGGTACCGGTTCGACGCACCGTCGGCCGGTTCGGATCCCGCCGGACGGCGCTCGCACCGGAAACGGCACCGGGGCGGGCGCTGGGCCCACCCCGGTGCGTTCGGCGCGGCGTCGGTCAGGAGACCGTCACGTCGTCGTAGTAGGTGTAGGTCGGGTCACCCGCGTAGTTGTCGTCGTGGTTGCTCAGGGTGAGGGTGTAGGAGTGGCCCGGGGTGACGGTCGCCGTCCTGTTGGTCCAGGTGCCGGTGGTGGTGCAGGTCTTGGCCAGGACCGTGGTGGTCGTTCCGGTGGTGTTGTCCTTCAGGGTGGCGGTGGCCCAGTCGTAGGTGACGGTGTCGTCACAGGTGTTGCTGTACCAGAAGGACAGCTTGCTGGAGCCGGTCGGTGCGGTGAAGGTCTGGGCGATCGAGGAGTCCCCGGTCGGGCCGGTGGAGCCGACCATGGCGCCGTAGCCGCCGCTGTGGGCGGCGGAGGCGGTGGCGGAGGTGCTGCCGGCGGTGGTCCAGCCGGTCAGGTTGCCGGTCTCCAGTCCGCCGTTGGTGACGGCGTTGCCGCCGCCCCCGCCGGTGGACTCGGTCCAGGCGAAGGTGGTGTTGCCGGCGGCGCCGGTGGTGTCGGTGGCGGTGACCGTGACGCTGGAGGTGCCGGCGGCGGTCGGGGTGCCGGAGATCAGGCCGGTCGAGGAGTTGATCGACAGGCCGGCCGGCAGGCCGGTGGCCGAGTAGCTCAGCGTCTGGCCGGTGGCCGAGTCGGTGGCGTTGATCTGCAGGCCGGCCGCGGTGCCGACGGTGCCGCTCTGGTTGCCCGGGTTGGTGACGGTGACCGTGTTGCCGTGGGTCAGGATGGCGTGCGAGATCGCGCAGGAGTTGGTGTCGTTGGACCAGCTGGCCTGCTCGGCGTAGCTGCCGAAGGACCCGAAGGAGACGTTGGCGGCGCCGCCGGTGCTGCCGGGCCGGATCCAGGCGCACTCGTCGGAGTTCTCCTGGCCGTTGTAGCTGCTGCCGGAGACGTGGTTGGTCCAGCCTCCGGCCGGGTTCTGGTCGGACATCATCTCGTGCCACTCGTGGCCGAGGGTCATCGTCCAGCCGTCCAGCGTGCCGGGCGAGTTGACGAAGCCGACGCCGCAGTTGGAGCCCGCGTCGATGTTGTACGGCTGGTTGGAGAAGGCGATGTCGCCGTAGGGCGAGCTCGCCGCGCCGCCGGTGAGGGTGGTGTCACCGTTCCAGTCGTGCCAGGCGCAGTACCCGGTGGTGGGGTTCTGGTAGTCGTCCGGGTTGGTGCCGTGCGGCGACAGGACGATGTAGTACGCGTCGCGGTTGGCGGCGGCGGTGGTGTTGCCGAAGTGGCCGGCGGCCTTGACGGCCTCCTGGGCGAGCTGGTTGCCGCTGGACTGGCTCGGCGAGGCGGCCGCGTTGTCGTACCAGACGCCGGACAGGACGCCGCCGCTCTGGTAGGGGATGAAGTCGGCGTTGGACGGGCAGCTGACGGCACCGGCGGCGACGTTGGGGCCGTCGCACCACTGGGTCAGGTCGGCCGACCAGGTCTCGCCGTTGGTGCCGATGCCCTTGAACATCTGCTGGGTGGCACCGGCGGCACCGGCCGAGTCGTTGGAGAACTTCGCGTTGCCGTTGGCGTCCGTGGTCTGGGTGCCCCACTGGTTGCCGTAGAACACCAGGTAGACCTTGGAGTGCCCGCTCTGCACGCCGATGCCGTCGACGCCGCCGCCGTACGACAGCGTCTGCTGTCCGGTCGCCGCCGCCTGGTTCTGTGCGGCGAGCCACTTCTTGTAGTTCTCGTGCTGGGACATGCCGGGAACCGCGCCGTGCCGGTAGGGGTGGCCGTTCTGCGGGCTCCAGGGGTTGAACTCGTTGGTGACGCCGCCCTGCGAGCTGGAGATGTCCTGCGCGGAGGCCGGACCGGCCGTGCCGGCCAAGCCGGCGACGGCGAGCGCGAGCGACGCTACTCCGGTGAGCGCCGCGTACCTCGCGCGTCCGGTCCTGGGGGAGTGACCCATGGGTGAGGGTGCCTCTCTTCTGCCGATCGCCCTCGGCCTCGGGGGGCCGGGAACGATCCCTTTGTGGGGAAGGGCCGGCGGCGGATTCCGTCGGGGCCGATTCCGGTCGAATTCATTCGCACACCCGGAATTGACTGCCCGTCGGCCCTTTGCCGCCTGCGTGGCAAGAAGGAAAGCAGAGCTGATGAACACCGGTCAACGGCGTAGGGTAAGGAACGATTAAGAAGCCTCTCCAAGCAGGTCAAGCGGCGTTGATGAAATGGAATCAACGCGTGTAGCCATTCACTGAATACGACGGGGAATACCGTTCGGAATCCGCGACCGGCCCTGCGGCGAGTTCCCCTGACGGCAATTCACCGCCGGGTGGGACGCTCCGTCCTCGGCTCGTCCGGACGGCGGCGGCGCCGGTGCTCCGCCCGCCGCCGGCCTGCCCTGCCCAGCCCTGCCCTGCCCTGCCCTGCCCTGGCTACCGCTCGTACGCCATCTCCGGGAAGCGCGCCGAGGGCCCGTCCAGCAGGTGGTCGTCCTGGCCGCGCAGCCAGCGGTCGAAGAAGGACGCCACGTAGGAGCGGGTGGCGAGTTCGGCGCGGCCGGGGCGGATGTCGCCGACGTCCTTGCGCAGCTGCTCGGCGCCGAGCACGCCCTGGCGGGCGAGCTGCGGCAGCAGGGGCTGGGCGTCGGTGTACGAGCCGTGGCGGGAGCCGGTGAGGGTGACGTCGGCGTGCCAGCCGGTGCTGTGCTGCCACAGGGCGTTCCAGCCGGGCTGGTCGCGGTAGCTGCCGGACTCGTCGCTGCCGGTGCCCATCAGCAGGAACGGCCGGTGCAGGCCGTCCTCGGCGACGCTGGGCAGCAGGACGCCGGTGTGGCCGTCGGGGCCGGGGAAGTGCATCTGCCCGTCCATGTTGACGCCGGCCGCGATCCGCGGGTCGTCGTGCATGGTCTGGAGCGCGGTGAATCCGCCCGCCGACTGGCCGACCATGCCGATCCGGCCCAGGTCGAGGGCCCGGGCCACCCCTGCGGGCAGCCCCGGGCGCCCGCCCAGCGCGGCGAGCTGGTCCAGCACGAAACGGGTGTCGGCGACCCTGGTGTCCATCGCCTTGCGCAGCACCGCGCCGATGTCCAGGCCGGGCTGCCCGAGCATGCCGGGGAACACCGAGGTGGCCAGGTCGCCGCCGGGGAAGGCCACTTCGGAGGCCTCGTAGGTGTGGTCGACGGTGACCACCACGTAGCCGCGCGAGGCGAGGTCCTCGACCAGGGCCGTCCCCCAGGTGCGCGGGTCGCCGAGGCCGGGAGAGTACAGCACGACCGGGCGCGGGCCGCCGGACAGCGCCGGGGCGTCCTTGCGGGCGTGGGTGCGGATGGCCGACCAGTCGGTGCGGCCGGGCTCGGTGCCGTAGTTGAGCAGGCCGACGCCGTCCGGGCCGTCGAAGTGCTTCCCGGCGGCGGGTTCCATGTACGGGGCCCGGTCCTCGCCGGCGGCCGGGTGGGAGGTCGGGTACCAGAGGCTGATCATCAGCTCGCGCCGCTGCCCGGGGTGCCAGGGATCCTCCCGTCCGGCGTCGGTGAGGTGCAGCGCGGTGGTCCCGATGGGGTACGGCCCGCTGGGCTCCGGCAGCCAGGCCCGGGCCTGCCGCCCGGGTTCGCCGTCGCCCGGCGCGGCCGCGAGCGCCGCTCCGGCGGCTCCGATCGTGCCCGCCGCCGTTGCCGCCACCGTGACCGCCGCCAGCACCACCGCCGCCACGGCCCGTCCCGGAATGCCCATGGTGTGTCCCTCCGTGTTCCGCTCGATCCGAATTGATCGAACACGCAGGACACTACGATCGGGAGCGGGCCACGGCCGTCATACCAGGGGGCCAACCGGTCCCTGAATACCCGGGTATGACACCCCTACGGGTACCCCCGGACCGTGGGCCCCGGACCGACGACCGACCTCACCCGGATGTGCGCCGTCCGACGGAACGCTCCGCGCTTCGACGTCGAACCACCGCCGGAATGCGGCGTTCCCTCCCGCCGCCGGTGCAAGCTTCCAGCTGCCGCCCGGTCCGGGTGGCACTCTCAGCCGCCGCACGAAGGAGCGACCCATGACCAAGGCCGGTGCGTCCGACTCCGAGCACAAGAAGTCCCTGCTGAGCGAGGACGCGAGCACGAAGACCTGGCACCACGTCATCAAGCCGGACGCGGACGCCGCTGCCGACTACCTCAACGCCAACCCACCCCAGGGCCCGGGCGAGGCGACCATCGCCACCCGGCCGGACGGACAGATCGACATCCTCGCCTACCTGTAGGAGCGAGCTCCTCCACGTGGGGCCGGTGCCGCGGCGCGCCTCTGGCGCCGCGGCACCGGCATGACCAGGCGGCTCTCCCGCGCGGCCTAGCGGTACTTCCTGAGCTCCCGGCGGGCCAGCGAGCGCTTGTGCACCTCGTCCGGACCGTCGGCCAGCCGCAGGGTGCGGTTGCCGGCCCAGAGCTGGGCGAGCGGGGTGTCCTGGCTGACACCGGCGGCGCCGTGGGCCTGGACGGCCTTGTCGAGGATCCACTCGACGGTGCGCGGGGTGGCGATCTTGATCGCCTGGATCTCGGTGTGCGCACCCCGGTTGCCGACGGTGTCCATCAGCCAGGCGGTCTTGAGCACCAGCAGCCGCAGCTGCTCGATCCGCACCCGGGACTCGGCGATCCAGTCCTGCACCACCCCCTGCTCGGCCAGCGGCTTCCCGAAGGCCACCCGCTCGTCGGCCCGGCGGCACATCAGTTCCAGCGCCCGCTCCGCGATGCCGATGGCGCGCATGCAGTGGTGGATCCGGCCGGGGCCGAGCCGCGCCTGGGCGATGGCGAAGCCCGTCCCCTCCTCGCCGATCAGGTTCTCCACCGGGACGCGGACGTCCTCGAACAGCACCTCGGCGTGGCCGCCGTGGTCGGCGTCGTCGTACCCGAAGACCGTCATGCCGCGCTTCACGGTCACCCCGGGGGTGTCGCGCGGGACGAGCACCATGCTCTGCTGCCGGTGCGGTTCGGCGGCGGGGTCGGTCTTGCCCATCACGATGAGGATCCTGCAGTCGGGGTTCATCGCCCCGGTGATGTACCACTTGCGGCCGTTGACGACGTACTCGTCGCCGTCCCGCTCGATCCGGGTGGCGATGTTGGTGGCGTCCGAGGAGGCCACCTCGGGCTCGGTCATCGCGAAGGCCGAGCGGATCGCGCCGTCCAGGAGCGGGCGCAGCCAGCGCTCGCGCTGCTCGGCGCTGCCGAACTGGGCGAGCAGCTCCATGTTGCCGGTGTCGGGCGCCGCGCAGTTGAGCGCGGGCGGGGCCAACTGGATGCTGCGGCCGGTGATTTCGGCGAGCGGGGCGTACTGGACGTTGGTGAGGCCGGCGCCCGGCCCGCCCGGCAGGCCGTGCTTGTCCACGAAGAAGAGGTTCCACAGGTTCTGCTTGCGAGCCTCGGCCTGGAGGTCGGCGACGACCGGGGGGACGGCCCACCGGTCGCGGGCCGGGTCGGCGAGCTGGGCGGCGAGGACGGGCTCGGCGGGGTGGACGTGCTCGTCCATGAAGGCGAGCAGCTGCTCGCGGAGTTCGTTCGTCCGGGCGTCGTAGGCGAAGTCCATCGGTGCTCAGCTCTCCTTGAGGGTGCCCAGGCCGTGCCGGGCGAGGATCGGGGCCATCTCGCCGGCGCGCTCGAACCCGGCGCCCAGGGTGCGGCCCTGCCGGAAGCGGAAGTGGATGCCCTCGGCGACGGCGGCCAGCTTGAAGGAGGCGAAGGCGACGTACCAGTCGAGGTCCTCCGCCCGGCGGCCGGTGGCGTCGGCGTAGGAGGAGACGATCTCGTCGGGCTGGGGGAAGCCGGGGGCGGTCATGGCGGAGGGGATGATGCCGCCGCCGACGCCCGCGAGTTCGGTGTACATCACCAGCAGGCCGATGTCGGTGAGCGGGTCGCCGAGGGTGGACATCTCCCAGTCCAGGACGGCCGTGATGGTGTCGGTGTCGTCCACCAGCACGTTGTCCAGGCGGTAGTCGCCGTGGACGAGCGCGGGCGCGGGCGAGGCCGGCAGGCGTTCGGCGAGCCGGGCGTGCAGGCGGTCGAGGTCGGGCAGGTCGCGGCTGCGGGAGGCTTCCAGCTGCTGGGACCAGCGGCGCAGCTGGCGTTCCAGGTAGCCCTCGGGGCGGCCGAAGTCGGCGAGGCCGACGGCGGCGGGGTCGATCGCGTGCAGGGTGGCGAGGGTGTCGACCAGCCTGCGCCCGAGCGCGTGCACCCGCTGCTCGCCGAGGACGGCGAGCGGGGCGGCGTCCCGGTGGGCGGTGCCGGGGACGTACTCCATGAGGTACCAGGGCGCGCCGAGGGTCTCCTCGCCCTGGTCCAGCAGGAGCGTGCGGGGAACGGGCACCCCGGTGTCGCGCAGCGCCGTCATCACGCGGTACTCGCGGCCCATGTCGTGGGCGGTGGCGAGGACGTGCCCGAGCGGCGGGCGCCGCAGGACCCAGCGGGAGGCGCCGTCGCTCAGCACGTACGTGAGGTTCGAGCGGCCCCCTTCGATGAGGTCGGCCCGCAGCGGTCCCTGGACGAGCCCGGGCAGCTCGCGGTCCAGGTGGGTCCGGAGGCGGGCCGGATCCAGGCCGGGCGGGTCGACGGGGGTCTCGGCCATCGGGCGACTCCTCGGGGAAGCGGATCATTGACTAAGCGCTTGCTTAGCATTCAACCGCGGAGGCCCCGTGTCAATGCCCCCAGACGCCACGAACCCCCGAGCCGTGCGGCTCGGGGGTTCGTTCGACCATGGGTTGCGACCGGAGGCCGGGCCGGTTCAGGAGACTTCGGACCAGGGCCGCTCGCCGACCTCGCAGTGGTAGCACCGGGCGACCCGGCCGTCCTGGTTGTACCACTCGTGCGCCCCGCAGTCCCGGGCGCCCTTGCCGAGGAAGCCCCGGTCGACGAGCCACCAGGGCAGGCGCCGCCGCACAGTCGTGCGCCATCGGTATCGTCCTGTTCCGGTCACCCCCGGAGGGTACTGGAACCGTGCCGGCCGGGAAGATCATTCACCTCGGCGGACGCGTCCGGTTCGCGCACGTCTAGGGAGTGGGACCGAGCCTCAGCCAGGCGTCACTCCTGCCCGGTTCGTCGGTGCCCTTGTTCCACCAGGCGGCCCGCCAGTAGTAGCCGTTCCAGGACACCGTCGAGGCCCAGGCGCCGCCGGTGTCCCCGGCGGTGACGGCGGTGCCGGGCGACGTGCCGCTGTCCTTCGGGGCGGCGAGGTAGGAGATCGCCGTCCACCAGTCGTCCCCGGCCGTGTATCCGCCGAGCGCGTACGCGCCACCGTGCTTCGGGCCGCCGCTGACGGTCTGGCCCGGCATCGGCTTGCCCTCGGTGGCCTTGTCCGTGCTCAGCGGCGCCAGGCGCCACCACTGTCCGACGCCGTTGTCGCAGTCGCGCACGCTCAGCGACGCCCGCGCGGCGTCGGCGCCCAGGCACTGGTCGTGTCCACCGGTGCCCGACTTGATCCGGTACCAGCCGGCGCCGCCGTCCTCGCTCACGGTCCACAGCTGGTTGGCGTTCCCGGTCTGCTTGTCCACCAGGTGCGCGGTGGTCCAGCCACCGGGGTGGTCGAGGACGTTCCCGCTGTTGCGGTCCTCGATGATCCACTTGTCGCCGGTCTGCCAGAACGCGAACGAGGGGTTCGGGTTGTACGCGTGCGGCTGCCAGGGCGCCGCCTGGCACCGCGCCCCGGAGGCGGCGGCCGGAGGGTCGACCCGGGTCACGTCACGGCGCTGGTCGCCGGTGCTGCCGAAGGTCGCACCCCCGATCCCGAAGGTGACGTTCGCCGGGCCGGTGACGGGCAGGTAGTACTTGACGTCGACGTCCTTGGACTTGCCGGCCGGGACGTCCTCGCAGTAGCCGAGGGTGATGGTGACCCGGTGGAAGTCGCCCTTCAGCCCGCCCGCGTTCGGCCCGGTGTGCCCGGGGCTGATGCCGCTCATCTCCTTCCAGGACCCGTCCTTCACCAGGGGCGGGGTGGAGGTCGGGATGTCGAAGGAGATCTCCGTCCCCTGGGCGAGGGCCACGGAGCTGTTGTTGGTGATGCGCAGCTTCGGCTGGAGCGGCCACATGTCCTTCACCGCCGTGGGGAAGTCGACCAGCTGGGCCGTCACGTCGATGACCTGTCGGGGCATGTCCTTGCCGCCGGCCTTCTGCGAGGAGTAGGCACCCGCTCCCCGCAGGGCGCTGTCCAGCCGGGTCGTCAGGTCGTAGCCCATGCCCCATTCGCCGTCGGCGCGCTTGGTGTAGTCGCCGGCGAGCTCCCAGATCATGGCGCCGCCGATGCCCTTGTCGACGATGTACCTGGCCTTCGCGTCGACGGACCTCTCGTTCTCCGTGCTGAGGAACACCTTGGTGGTGTCGTTCCACAGCCACGGGGACTGCGACACGTCGGCGTACTTCTCCGCGTAGCTGCCCGTCAGCCTGCCCCGGTCCGAGTTCGGGTCGACGCCGTAGGACTTCAGATAGCCCGGCGCGCGTCCCTCGGCGAGGTTCCTGGTGTGCCACAGCGGGTTGAACCCGGAGGCCGTCTCCTCGCCCGTCTGCGAGTCGTTGTCGTGCCAGATGTTGTCGATACCGGTCGCGCCGAGGCCGCAGGGCTGGGCGCCGGGAGGAGCGGCGCGGCCGCCCGTGCCCCGCGGGCACTGGGTCTGGTCGGGCATGGCCGACTCCCCCCACAGCCCGTCGCCGACGCCGCCCCGGACGTCGCGCCAGCCCCGCGAGTAGTACGGGATGCCGAGGTTGATGCGCCCGGAGGGCAGCATGCCCCGGTAGTAGTGGTACGCCCAGTCGGCGTTGAAGTAACCGGTCTTCTGGAACTCCGGGTTGGCGGTGGTGTCGTAGATGCCCGCGGCGGCGAGCTCGTTGTCGCGGCCGTCGTCGTAGAGCGGGGCCTGCGGACCGGCGTACTTGTTCCAGGAGCCGTGCAGGTCGTAGCTCATGACGTTCACGAAGTCCTGGTACTGGAGCGCCTGCCCGGCGTCGAGACCGCGGGTGAGGTAGCCGGACGCGGAGCCGGCGGAGGTCATCAGGTAGTAGCGGCCGCGCGCCGTGCCGGCCTGGTCCAGCTTCTCCCGCAGGGTCTTCATCAGGGCGACGTAGCTCTTCTGGAGCCCGCCGCGGCGGGAGTCGGAGACGGCCCAGTCGTCCGGGTTGCCCGTGGACGGGAGAGCGGTCGGGTACTCGTAGTCGATGTCGACCCCGTTGAAGTCGTACGTGCCCAGGAACGCCGTCACCGAGTCGGCGAAGGTGTCGATGCCGGCCTGGTTGACGCTGCCGTCGGCGTTGGTGGTCATCTCGTAGAAGCCGCGGGTGCCCGCCCAGCCGCCGACCGCGATGAGCGTCTTCACCGCCGGGTGCTTCCTCTTGTAGACGTTGAGCAGGTTGAAGTGCCCCTTGTACGGCAGGTTCGGGTCCATCACGTTCCTGTCCCCGGGCCAGGTCATTCCGGTGGCCGGGTTGTTCGGGTCGTTCACGTCGCCGACGCTGATCCGGTTCCCGTCCACCGTGGCGAAGGCGTAGTTGACGTGCGTCACCGTCGACCACGGGATGTTCGACGCGAGGTAGCGCGGATCGCCCTTCGCCCCGGTGCGCCACCCGGTGAAGTAGCCGACCACCCGGCGGGTGCGGTTGTTGCCGACCCACTCGCGGCCGCTGCCGTCGTAGACGTCGCAGTAGCGGGCGCTCACCCCCTGGGTGGCGGTCATCCCCTCGGGCCGGCAGTCGCCCGAGGAGGCGGGCTTCGCCCCCCGGTCGTCCGGCGAGTCGTCGAAGGGGGCTCCCGCGGAGTCCGGACCCCCGGGATCACCGCCGACGGTGCCGCCCTCCAGGTGCCACCGCTGCTCGGCGGCCCCGGCGCACTGCCAGAAGGCCAGGGCCTTGTCCTCGCCCTGGTCGGTCAGGCAGCCGCCGTCCGAGGAGACGAGCTGGTACGTCCGGCCGTCCAGGGCGTCCAGCTGCCAGCGCTGGTTCGCGGCACCGCCGTCCCGCCGGAGCGCGGTGTAGTAGCTGGTGCCGTCCACGGTCTGCGACCGGTTGCCGTTGGCGTCCAGCACCTGGTCGGGGTCGAGCGCCGAGCGGATCGCGAACCGGCCGTCGTCCTGGCGGTCCAGGTTCCACTGCTGCGCCGGGTTGCCGTTCCCGCCGAGGGCCTTGACCTTGGTGCCGTCGGCGGGGTTCGCCTGGTCGACGTCGGCCACCCGGCCGGTGCTCTCGTTGACCAGCGCGACGCCGGCCGCCGAGGGCGGGGGCGGCGGGGCGTTCGTGGGGCGGCCGTTGCCGTCGACCCGCGGGATCTTCGGCATGCCGGTGGTGTCGCCGGCGGATAAGATCGTGCCCTCCAGTGCGCCCCAGCGCAGGGCCGTGGGGCCGATGACGACGTCGCTGTCCGCCTCGCCGGCCGCGACGTATCCGCCGACCCACTGGTTGCCGCGGAAGAAGGAGGCGTAGGCCTTGTTGGAGAACTGCGAGCCCGGCCAGCGGACGGCCGCGTTGACCCCGTCGGTCCAGCCGGCCCGGGTCAAGGAGGTGAAGGCGGTGCCGATGGGGCCGGGCCCGTTGAGCACGCGGTCGGTGGAATGGCCGATGTTGACTTCCAGCGACACGTACGTGTCACCGTGGAAGAGGAAGACCTGGTTGTCCGCCACCGACAGGGCCGCGTCGACGCCCTGGGCGAAGGCGGTGCCGGCCAGGCTGTGCCAGCCGTCCGCGATCGTGGTGGGCGGCTTGGTCATCGTGGCCGTCCCCGTGCCGGGGTCCACCCTCATCCGCATGTACTGGTCCCCCTGGAACAGCATCACCTCGTCCGGGTCCTCCGGCAGCGTGAAGGCCGCGTCGAAGCCGTTCGCGAAAGGCGTGCCCGCCAGGACCGGCCACAGGTGGGTGATGGTGTCCTCCTTCCCTCCGGCCAGGCTGGGGCTGTTCGGGAAGTCCGCGATGCGGGCGACGAACGGCCCCTGGGTGAGGTAGACGTCACGGCCGGTGCTGAAGCTCGCGTCCACCAGCGGTCGGCTGCAGGAGAGCGAGCTGTCGTTCGACCGCGGTATCCGGCAGAGCGGACCACCGAACCCCTGGGCCTGGAGGACGGCCAGCCCGACGGCGGCCCCGACGGCGGTGTGCCAGGAGTTGGTCGGGTCCTGGTTGGCGTTCCACAGCGCCGTGCTCCGCGCGCCCCAGCTCAAGATCTGGCCCTCGAACTCATGGATGCGTGCCGGGTTCCCGTCGCCCAGCGCCCGCTGGATGTCGCCCCTGATGTTCCGGAACCGGCTGCCCTCGGACAGCGCTTCGACGAGGACCATCAAGGCGGTGCGGAACCACCGTGTGTCCTGCACTTCGTCCGCCGTACTCGGGCCGCCGGGGATGCCGACGTCCTCCAGCATTCCGATGGCGCGCCGCAGCGCGCCGGCATCGATGTTCACCCAGCTGTTCTCGAAGGTGAAGGGGTTGTCCCGGTTGTTGGCCTCGTTCCTGAGGCTGCCGTACGTCACGTCGATGCGATCGAGTTCGACATACCGGACCCGCATCTCACCTCGCCGCGGCACCTGCTGCTGCCTGAACCAGGTGTCGCGGGCGGCCCGCGCCTCGCCGATGCCCGTATCGTCCAGGCGGTAGAGCGTCTTCTCTCCGTTCCGGATGGTGTAGAAGCCGCAGATGTAGATGTCGTTCGGCGCGATGATCAGTCCCGTCTCCACACCCGGCACGGGGTCCTGGTTCGGGTGTCCCAGATCGAAGAGGTTGACCATCATGGGCCTCGGGTCGCCGAGCGTGATGTCGAAGTCCCCGCGGTACGGGCGGGTGAACCTCTCCCGCAGGAAGTCGAGGAACTGGGCGTAGCTACGAGCCAGTTCCGGCGCCTGGTCGGCGTGCGCCGGCCCGGTCGACCCGATGGGCAGCAGCAGGGCCACCAGCAGGACCACCAGCATCCGCCGGAGCCCTCCGATCAGCCCGCCGGACGGTGGTCCCCCTGGTGCCCGGCCAGGCCGGACGGTCGTTCGCAATCGCAGCATGCCGTCTCCAAAAGGTCGGTGACATTACCGCGGCAGAACGTACGAGGCACCAGTAGACAAGCGATGGACGGTGCCGGCCCGTTCGGCGCTCACCGCCCTGCTGCGCCGGCCTCCAGGGCCGGCACCGGAGCCTCCCCCTCACGCCATCCGCCGTACGACACAAGGGAGTTGCCCCGAAGCTCCTCCCCCGCCGCGGCCGCGCCGGCCCCGCCTCGACAGGGGTCGATCAAAAATGTTCTGATGATCACATCCATCGATCATCTTCTGAACACCACCTGATCGAAGATCAGAGGAATGGGGGTCCGGTGCGGACTGCTCGCGGCTCGGCCATCCTGTTGGCGATGGGGGTCCTCGGGGCCTCCGCCCTGGCGACGGGATGCTCCGGCACGCAGAGCAGACCCACGACCGCCAGCGGCACCACCCCGTCCGGCGCGTCCACCCCGGAGCCCAGCGCCACCACCGGCACCCCCGCCCCACCACCACCGGCCCCCACCCCCACCTGGGACGGCCAGGTCAAGGTGCTCGGCGACGGCTCCACCTCCTACACCGGCCCCCAGCCCAAGCAGCCCGTCCCCGAGAAGCTCAAGCCCGGCGAGAAGCCGCCCCAGTTCGTCGTCTTCTCCTGGGACGGGGCGCTGGAGGGCGACGAGCGCATGTTCTCCCGCTTCCGCAAGCTCGGTACGGAGAACAACGCCCAGATGACCTTCTTCCTCTCCGGCCTCTACACCCTCCCCAAGTCCAAGAGCACCCTCTACAAACCCCCGCAGCACAAGCCCGGCGACGCCTCCATCGACTACGCCACCGACCCCCACATCAAGGACACCCTCGAACAGCTGCGCCTCGCCTGGCTGGACGGCAACGAGATCGGCACCCACTTCAACGGGCACTTCTGCAACGCCAAGGGCGGCGGCGAGTGGAGCACCGAGGAGTGGAAGAGCGAGCTCGACCAGGCCGTCTCCTTCGTCACCAACTGGAAGACCAACACCGGCTTCAAGGACCTCCCGCCGCTCCCCTTCGACTACACCAAGGAACTGGTCGGCGGCCGCGCCCCCTGCCTGGAGGGCCAGAAGAACCTGCTGCCGGCCGAGAAGGCGGCGGGCTTCCGCTACGACGCCAGCTCCCCGGGCGAGTTCCAGGTCTGGCCCGTCAAGAAGGAGGGCATCTGGAACTTCCCGCTGCAGATGCTCCCCTACTCCGGCAAGTCGACCCAGAGCCTCTCGATGGACTTCAACTTCCTGGCCAACCAGTCCGGGAACACCACCAACGGCGACCCCAAGAAGTACGACACCTGGGAGAAGGAGACCCGCGAGAGCTACCTCGCCGGCTTCGAGCGCGTCTACAACGGCAGCCGCGCCCCGCTCTTCATCGGCAACCACTTCGAGTCCTGGAACGGCGGCATCTACATGCAGGCCATCGAGGACGTGATGAAGAGCGTGTGCAAGCGCGAGGGCGTCCGCTGCGTCTCCTTCCGCCAGGTCGCCGACTGGCTCGACGCCCAGGACCCGAAGGTGCTCGACCAGCTCCGCCAGCTCGACCCCGCCCAACCGGCCGACTGGACCCGCCTGGTCAAGTGACCGGGCGGAACCACCGGGAGGCCCGGTCACGGGATCCGGGAGCCCCGCGGCCTCCTACGGGCGATCGGGCCGGAGCGGTACGCGGCGTGCCCTGGTGAACTGCCGCCGTCCGGCGCCGGCGGCGAGCTCGCCGAGGCGCTCGCCTGCTCGGCGTGCCCACGGCGCCACGCTATCCGACTTCTCCCCCGGGCATTGCGCGAGCGGTCCGCACGCCTCGGCTGCCCCGCCGCAAGAGGCCGGGCAGCCGAGGCGGCCCGGCGACGGCGAGGGCGCCCTGCCGGCCGCTTCGCGGAGCGGTCGGCGGGGCGCCCTGTCGTACGGGCGGGCTGAGGGGCGTCAGCCCCAGTTACCCACGAGCGGGACGTCGCCCGGGTTGCCGAACTTCTTGCCGTAGATCACCAGGTTGGAGTTCTCGGCGGCCGCGTAGAAGTTCTGGTCACCGGGCCGGTAGACGCCGATGGTCTCCTTGCCGGTGCCGTCCCAGTCGCCCTTGATCGGGATGTCGCCGGGGTTGCCGAACTTGATGCCCGGCCGGACGTTCTCCGTCTGGTTGGAGTCGTTCAGGTAGAAGATCTGGGTCTGCGGGTCGTAGACGGCGACGGTGGTGGTGCCGTTGCCGTCCCAGTCGCCGACCAGCGGCTTCCAGCCCGGATTGCCCAGCTTGATCCGGTACTTGACGGTGGAGTTGTCGTCGGACAGGTAGAAGGTCTGGTCGCCGGGACGGTAGACGCCGACCGTGGTGCGACCCTGGCCGCTCCAGTCGCCGACCAGCGGGATGTCACCGGGGGCCCCGAAGAAGAAGGTGGCGGCGACGGTGGCGTTGTCGTTCGACAGCTGGAAGGTCGCGGTGTCGGGGTGGTAGACGCCGATGGTGTCGGTGCCCGGCCCGTTCCAGTGGCCCGTCAGCGGGACGGCGTTGCCGCCGCCGCCGAACACGGTCCGGCCGGTGTACCAGCCGTTGTGGGCGGCCTCGCCGAAGCTGCCGTCCGACGGCCGGTACACGCCCACCGAGGCGGGCGCCGGCGTGGGCGTGGCGTTGACCACGGCCCGGCCGATCCGCTGCTGCGCCGCGACGGTCAGCGGCACCTTGTTCGGCTGGTCCGGGCCGAGCCAGCGGAAGTTCTGCAGGTAGACGACGCGCGGGTCCTGCGCGGCGATCGCCCGGTACTCGGCGTTGTACGCCGCGACGTCGGCGTCGGTCTTGCCGGAGTAGCAGCCGTCGGCGACACCCTGCTCGTTGGTGGACTCCGGGAAGAGCATCAGGTGCTGGTCCGGCGAGGAGAGGAAGGTCTTCAGGTTCGCCAGGCGCCACTGGATCTCGCCGCGGCCCACGCAGTAGTAGTCGAAGCCGACGATGTCGACGGTGGACGGGATCGGCGCCGTCTGCTCGGCGTTCCAGTGGTCGAGGCTCATGATCAGCGTCTTGTCCGGGAACGCGGCCCGGATCTGCTCGGCCTGCGTCTGGACCTGTGCGGGGCTCAGGCCGTGCGAGTAGGCCTCGTCCGTCATGTCGACGGCGCCGATCTTGTCGATGTTCGACCCGATGCGCTGCACCAGGTCGAGGAGGTTCTGCGCGGCGTTCGGGTTCGGGTTGACCTGCCAGTCACCCGGCGTGCGCGGGACCACCGTCTCCTGGTTGAGGTCGATCACGCAGGCGGCCGGCAGGCACTGGTCCAGGAACTCCAGGCGGGTGTCCTGGTCGCGCAGGTAGTTGTTGAAGTTGGTCCACTGCGCCACCTCCGGCGCGTGGTTGGCGCTGTTGTTCGGCCAGTTCGGGTCCCGGATGTCGAAGAACCCGTAGTAGCCGAGCCCGCCCAGCATGGAGACCCGCAGGTCGTCCACCGTGGTGACCTGGCCGGCCGCCGAGTGGTGGGCGCCGAGCGAGACGTAGCCGTCGCGGGGCAGCTGGGCGGCGGTGCGGCCGGAGAAGACCGTCGTGCCGTTGACCTTCACGGCCGCCTGCTGCTTGTCGCCGGTCGCCAGCGCGACCGACACCTCGTAGGAGGCCGCCGCCGGGACGCCGGTCAGCGCGGTCGGCGTGCCGCCCTGGAAGAGCGTCAGCCCGCCGTCGGCCTGGACGCGCAGGCCGAGGGCGACGTCCTCGGCGTCCACGGCGCCCGTGCCGCCGGAGGCGTTGCTGACGGCGAGGGAGGCCCAGTCCTGGCCGGTGGTGCTGCCGACCACCGGGGTCAGGACGGCGTGCACCGTGTAGGCGCCGGTCTGGACGTCCGAGGTGGCCGGCTTGTTCAGGCGCACGGCCGAGGTGCCCTTGGGGAACGAGAGCACGTTCGGGTGGGCCGGGCTGTTGACCTGCACCGAGCCCGCCGGCGGGTTGAGGGCCAGGCCCTTGACGCCCGAGACGGCGGTGTAGTCGGCGGAGACCAGGCTCGGCTGGCGGGCGCTGAGGTCCTGGTTGAGGCCGAAGTCGGCGGTGGCGTTGGGCGCCCCGTCGAAGGTGTCGACGAGCGGCTTGGCGCTGCGGGTGGCGCTGGTGTCGACCTTGCTGACGTTCAGGCCGTGGCCGGCGCCGTCACCGAAGGTGGTGACGCTGTCCGGGTTGGAGAGGTAGGCGCCGAGGTAGAGGAACTCGCTGCCCGGCCAGCGGGTCACCCCGGCCGGCGCGGAGACGGTGAACGGGGTGCCGTTCACGGTCAGGGTGAGGGCGCGGTCGGCGCCGGTGGAGACGGTCAGCGAGACGGCGTACTGCGCCGTGGGCGCCACCGTGCCGGTCCAGAACGGGGTTTCGCCGCCGCCGTGGAAGAGGGCGAGCTTGCCGCCCGAGGTGACGGTCAGGCCGAGGTCGACGTCGCCGCCGGTCACGTAGCCCCAGCTGCGGTGACTGCGGGTCAGCACGACCGAGGCCCAGTCGTTGCCGCCGGTGTCACCGACGACGGGGTCGATCACCGTCGAGACGGTGTAGTGGCCGGTGCCGTCCGCGACGGCCGGCGCGCCGAGCATGACCGCGGAGGTGCCCTTGGCGAAGAGCAGCTTGTTGGGGTACTTCGGGTGGCTGGTCTGGACGAACCACTGGTCGGGCGCGACCGGGGTGTCCCAGCGGCCGGAGACCCGGGTGTACGAGATCCCGTGCTGACCGGCCGGCGGCGACTGACGGGCGTCGAGCCCGACGTTCAGCCCGTACATCGGGTCGGTGTCCTGGGACGGGTCCAGCTGGAAGGTGTCCGAGAAGGCGCGCGTGGTGTCGAGGTCCACCGGCGTCGGGCCGGAGCCGTCACCGGCCGAGGCGCCGGCCGGTCCTGCGGCGGGTGCGGCAGCCGCCGGGGTGGCTGCGAGGCCCGCGGGCAGCAGCGCCAGCGCGAGCGCCGAGGCCCCGGCCAGCAGGCCGCGGCCCAGGCGTTGAGTGAGTATCACCGAGTCTTCGTCTCCCGGTCGTCGAGTCGGCGGCGCGGGCGTGCGCCGCCGAGGGGAGAGCGGACACAGCGGTGTCGTAGCAGCTCAGCGACCTTCCCCCCGGGCGGGATCATAGAGGGTGGACACGAACGGCCACACCGAATACTCGGAGCGGCCGCGCCCTCGGCGGGGACGGCGGGACGGGGCGTCAGGCGTCGGGACCGGTGGGTCGGGGCGCCAACGGCCGGACGGCGCACCGGGCGTCGGGGCGCAGCCGGTGCGGGCCCGTGGTCCAGCCGCCCTCGCGGCCGCGCTCACCGGCACGACGGCCGCCGGCACGGCCTCCGCGGGGGCGCCGCCGCACGGACCGCCGAGGCGCGCTCAGCCCCGCGCCCGGGACAGCCCACCGGTGGCGTCGGAACGGCGTCGGCCGGTCGTCCGGGCGAAGTGCTGTTGGAGCCGGGCGTGGCGGAACTGGTAGACCGCGCCGACCTTGCGCAGGACTCCCCTCCCGTGGGCGTCTTCGAGGAACGTCATCGTTGCCCGGGGCAGTCGCCCGGTCAGCGGCAGCCAGATCCGCGCGAGGATCGTCCACTGGCCCCACGCAGTCAGGCTGAGCATGGTTCCGAACCCGGCTCCGAAAGCCGTGAGAACTCCGAACCTGAGCGCGAAGTCGACGTTCCAGTTCACCCCGACGCCCCAGAGGTTGTGATCGAGGACGGCCGAGAGGGGCATGATCCCGATCGCAACCAGGCCTCCGAGCACCGGTGCGAACATGAGCCACTGCAGGAAAACGGTCCTGCGGTTCATGCCCAGCAGGTCTCGGGGGTCAGGAGCGGACGCGATGGTGACGGGGGCTTCGAACCACGCCATCAGCGCCGCGGCGAGCCCTCCCGAGACGGCGAAAACGGCCCCGTAGACCACCGCGCCCACCAGTCCCACTCGGTACCAGCCGACGTGCCCGGAGTGCAGGGCGCTGCCGGCTGCCTCCAGGAAACCGATTCCCGCCCCGCCCGCGAGCCCGGCCGCGAGCCCGGTGCCGGCGCGCGCGAGGATCTCCGAACCGGATCTGGCACCCGCACCTGCGGCCCTTCCGGCGAGGCGTATCCGGATTCGCGACGGCTCCAGGGCCGCACCCCGGAGCACGAAGCCGATCCCGTACACGAGGGCGAAGGCCAAGAAGGCCGGGAGACCGTTGATCAGTCCGTCCAGCACCGCGAGGTCCAACGCTTCCGCGAGCCTGGACGTGAGGCCGCGCGGGGGCCCCGTGTCGTCGAGGAGGCTGCCGATTCCATCCACGGTGCCGGCGAAGAGGAAGACCCAGACCCCGGTCACGAGCCCGGTGAGGAGCATGCGCGGTACCAGTTGCATGGTGGTGCCCAGTTCCCACCAGGCGAGATCGGGCCGACCGCGCTGTTCGAGGTGCCGGGCGAGGTAACCGAGCCAGCGGGACACCCGTTCCGGATCCCGGTTCCGCTCCTCCCGGCGCCACCGGCCCGACGCCTTCCGGCCGGGTTGGGGCGGCGGCAGCGGGCCGACGGGATAGACCGAGGGGACCAGGGAGTCCAGCAGATGGCTCTCGATCGCCTCGGGGGTGGGGAAGCAGCTCTGGTCGGCGAGGTCCCCGGGGTGCCGACCCGGGGTCGGACGCTGGTAGGCGGTGCGGCACAGCCACAGCATCAACGGAACCGTCAGGACCGCGGCCGCGGGACAGGACGGATCCTCCGTCAGTGCCCGCGTGAGCGGGCGCCAGCGCTCCTGCTGCTGGGGTGTGGCGCTCCTGAGCAGGTACCGCGAGGCCTCCTCGACGGTCAACGGTTCGGCCTCGACCACGGCGGCCGACCGGAGCACCTCGGTGGAGTCGATCACCTCGGCGTAGTCCTCGGTCCGGCAGGTCAGGATCAGGGGGGTTCCGTCCTCGAGGGCGTTGAGCTTGTCCAGAGCCACCGGCCGCTCGGGGGCGGGCAGCTCGTCCAGGCCGTCGAGCACGGGCAGGATACGCCGGTCGCGGCGCAGGACCCGGACCACCTCAAGGCTCAGGTAGGGGTACTCGCGCAGCAGTTGCCGGTCCAGCCACTCGGTCAGGTGATCCTCCCGAGGCCGCCAGGAGGCGATCGACAGCAGGACCGGGACCGGATCTCCCTCGCGCATCCTCCGCAGCAGTTCGACCACCAGCAGCACAGCCAGCGTCGTCTTGCCGCTGCCGGGACCACCCAGCACGACCAGTCTGCGCTGTGGCAGGCGCCGGAACGCGTCGGCGAAGGAGGGCAGGTCCGCGACGTTTCCCTCGACGGCGTCGGGCGTCAGGTCCGGGTGGTCGCCGAACTCCCCACCGGGCCTGGCACACCATCGGACGGGAATCGGCGCCGGCCCGCGGAGGCCGCGCAGCGCTGCCTCCTGCCGCCACTGCGCGAGCACCACGTTCCCCAGCTGCTGCGCCGCCGTCTCCACCGGGTCGGGAAATCGAAGGGTGAAGTAGTTGTTCTGGACGCTGTTGGGGCCCCCGGTGATCGCGGTTGGGCCGTAGAAGACGGGGTTCGGCCCGCCATATTGCTCCGCACCGCTCATGAGGCCCCGAAGTGGTTCTCCTGATGACTGTGGTCACCGACCGTTATCGCGGTCGGCCCGTGGAACGTGTTCCCGGTCATCGTGTTCCCACCGCGCGCCGGAGCGGCGGCGGCCTCGGCCTCCCGGACCTCCGCCACGGCCGTCTGCAGCATCCCGGCGAATCCGGGGTCGCTCTCGGTCGCCTCCTCCAGGGCCAGCTGCAGCCGCTGCCGGGTGCGGCCGGTCGGCTCCGCCAGGCCGGATTCGGCTTCCTCGACCATCAGCTCCAGGGCTGGATCGGCGCCCAGGCGGGCCGCAACCACCTCGTGCAGGCGGTCCATTCCGGCGTCCAGCGCCTGGTCGACCTCCGCGTCCGCCCGGCCCGCCACCCGCTTCGCCTTGCGCGCCGCCCACGCGAAGAGGATGCCGACCGCCAGCTCCACGCCCACCATGTTCGCTCCCTTTGCAGGACACGTTTCGTCGGTGCACCGACCTTAGCCCCGCCGAGGCGGTCGTGTGGCACGCTTCCCGGCCCCCTTCCCCGGTGGGATCCATCCGGATCCCCCTTGTTCCGACGGATGTATGACGATGCGTCAGGTGACCGATGGATGCCGGGGCGCCGGGCGGCGGGCGTCATCGGGATGTCATCGACCGCTGCCACGGTCGTCCGGTGACTTCGGTCGACCAGCTCATGAAGGGGAACGGCGTGACGAGGACAGTGAATCGGTGGCGGCTGGTGGTGGCCCTGGTGGCCGCCACCCTGGCCATGGCCACGACGGCGGGTGCGACGAGGGCCGGCGGCAGTACCGGAGGACCGCCGCCGATGGCGGACGGGTTCGGCCTGACCCAGATCGAACCCGCCGTGGGCGGCCCCACCGACTTCTACCTCACCGTGACCACACCCGAGGTCGCGGGGAAGCACCACATCAAGATCATCCTGCCGAGCGGCTACTACGACTCGGCCAGGCGCTACCCGGTGCTGTACTTCCTGCACGGTTCGCCCGACGATCCCGTCAACCAGACCTATCCGGCGCTGTCCGCCTCCCGTGCGATGATCACCGTCGTCCCGGACGGCGGCGCCCGCGGCTGGTACGCCAACTGGCTCGACCAGAACACCCCGGCCGGAGCCCAGAACTGGGAGAACTTCCACCTCCAGCAGGTGATCCCGTTCATCGACGCGAACCTGCGGACCGTCGCCACCCGCAAGGCCCGAGCCGTCGCCGGTGTCTCCATGGGCGGGTTCGGGGCCTTCCACTACGCCCAGGACCACCCCGAGCTGTTCAGCCAGACCGCCTCCCTGTCGGGCGGCATCGACCTCTCCACCGACTCCATGGACCTGCGGCTGGCCGTGGTCGCCTCCCTCACCGACGCGCCGGGCGTGATCTGCGGCCTGTCGTCCGGCTCCTGCGACCCCGCGAACTCCCCCTACAAGCCCGCCGTGGACAGCGACGCCCTGTTCGGCTCGCCCTACCCGGTGTTCGGCGCGGACTGGCGGTGGAACGACGCCGACCCGTCACGGCACATGGACAGGCTCGCCGGAGTCGGGGTCTCCGTCTACGTGGGCAACGGAAACGGCGACGTCACCGACGGGGAGTTCTGGCTCGAAGGCGCCGCCCGGCACGTCAAGGACGCCATGGACGCCCTCGGCATGCCCTACCACTACGTCGACTACGGCGACGGCTCCACCTGGGGCACCCACTGCAACGGCCGCCACAACGGCGGCTGCTGGGCACAGGACCTCCGGGACCTGGTCCCCCGGCTGGAAGAGGCCTTCGCCTCCTGACCCGACGCGGTCCGCAAGGCGCGCCCTCGGCCTCACCGGGTGACTCCGGTGGGGCCGGGCCCGGCCTCGTCCCCACGAAGGATCATCCGGTACGTCCGGCGCAGCATCCGACCCGGTGGAACCCCCACCTCGTCGGCCAGCCGGCGGCGGGCGCGGTCGAACACGGCCAGGGCTTCGGCCCGCCGGCCGCAGTGGTGCAGCGCCCGCATCAGCATCGCGGCCACCAGCTCGTTCAGGGGGTGCTCCGCGGACAGGGGGAACAGTTCGGCGACCGCCTCCGAGTTCCGGCCCAGACGCAGCTGCCACTCCAGCTTCCGCTGCGCGACGGCGATCCTGCGCTCGGTGAGCCGCAGCCGCTCCAACTCGGCGAACGGGCCGGGCAGTCCGGCCAGGAGTTCCCCGCGGAACAGGTCCAGCGCCTGGGAGCAGAGGCGGACCGCCTCGGCGGGGTCGCCCACCCGGTCGGCCGCCCCGGCGGCGGTGACCAGGTCCTCCATCCGCACCAGGTCCACCTCGGCCGCGCCGGAGACCAGCCGGTAGCCGCCCCGGTCGTACTCGATCACCGAGTCCGGACTGTCCCCGATACGCAGGATCTTGCGCAGCCGGTAGATGTGGACCGGCACCACGTTGGCGGCCGGCGGCTCCAACCCCCAGACGCCGTCCAGCAGTTCCTGTCGGCTGAGGGCCCGTCCCCCGCGCAGTGCCAGCGCCGCCAGCACGGCTTGCCGGCGTGGATGCCCGAGGTCCAGGGACCTCCCGCCCTGCCACGCCCGCAGTGGTCCGAGCACGGCGATCCGCACCGCGGGCCCCGCCGTTCGACCGGTGGTGCTCCCCGGCGCCGCGCGCACCGGCTGCGCGCGGGGGCCGCACCCCGGGGCGACCAGCCCGCAGTCGAAGGCGTGGACGATGGCGGCGGCCCGGTCGCGCAGACGGAGTTCTCCGAGGATCCTCGCCAGGTGCGCGGCCACGGCGGCCTCGGAGATGGCCAGGGCGGCGGCGATCTCGTCGTCCCTCAGCCCGCAGCCGACCGCGTGGAGCACCTCGCGTTCCCGGGGCCCGAGTTCGGCGGCGCCCGGCCGGCCGGTGGTCGTCGGCATCGCTGCCCCCTCGACGAGAGTCCCGCTCAGGTTCCCCAGGTCCGCACACCGATCCCGCACCACGCGGACCGTTGCGAGGCGGACGTTACCTCCTCGCGCGGGACTGCAAACCGCAGGACGACGCCCGGGCGGCCGAAATCCGCCCGGTCCGAAGGGCCGCCCCGACCGGACGCCGGCCGCGGGACCCGTCACTTCCACGGGCCCCGCGGTCGCCGCCCGGCCTACCGGCCGGGGGCCGTCGTCTTCATGTAGGCCGTCCAGATGCGGGCCGGCACGGTGGCGTCGGAGGTGTCCGGGGTGGCGCCGCCCAGGCCTTCGAGGGAGAGGAGCTTCATGTCCTTCAGGTCCGCGCGGAACACGGTGACCGCCGTCGACAGCTGCCCGTTGTAGCCGACGAACCACCCCGCCGTACGGTCCGTGGTGGTGCCGGGTTTGGCGGCCAGGTTCGGGCCCGCCTCCGCCGCCGGCTTGGCGGCTCCGTCGCGGACGGAGCCCTTCAGTGCCGCGTCCACGTCGCCGGCGACCGACGGCGTCAGTGCCTGGACGGGGGTCGGCTGGCGCAGCGGGAGCTGGACGCCGTTGCGGGAGATCCGCAGCACCGAGTAGGGGTCGGTGTGGGTGCCGCCGGCCGCGAAGGCGGCGTACGCGTCGGCGGTGCGGAGGGCGCTGGGGGTGGAGTTGCCGACGCCGAGGGCCGGGACGAGGTCGCCGAGGGTGTTGGGGAGCAGGCCGAGGTCGGTGGCGGTCTTCTGCACCCTGTCCAGGCCGACGTCCATGCCGAGTTGCATCAGCGGCCCGTTGACGGACTGCTCGACGGCGTTCCGCAGGGTGACGGTGCCCCAGTTCCGCTTGCCGTCGTTGGCGGTCTTGACGATCTTCCCGTCCCGTCCCCAGTACGGCCCTTCCGGGGTCATCACGTTCACGCCGTCGTCGCCGTTGTAGGTGGTGGCGGGCGTGACCGGGGTGCGGTCGCCGCCCCGCTGGCGCTGCACTCCCTGGCCGAGCCCGGCGGCGTACACCACCGGGGTGAAGGCCGAACCGATGGGCACCGTCGTGGTGTTGGCGTTGTTGAAGCCCTGCTTCAGGTAGTCGGGGCCGCCGTAGAGCGCGACGACCCGGCCGTCCGGGGCCACCGAGGCGGCGCCGACCTTCAGGAGCTTGTCGGACTCCCGTTTGTCCGGGTCGATCCCCGCGGTGCCCTCCTGGACGGCGGCCGCCAGGGCGTCGACCCTCGACTTCTCGAAGGTGGTGTGGATCTGGTGGCCGCCGAGGTCGAACTGGGCCGGGGTGATGTCGCTGTGGCTCTCCACGTACGCGCGGGCCATGTCCACCAGGTACCCGGTCTGACCGCTCAGCCCCGCCGACTTCGGCTGCGGCCTGGGTTCGGGGAACACCGTGTACCGGGCGCGTTCGGCGGCGGACAGTCTGCCGACCTCCACCATCCGGTCCAGGATCCAGGACCAGCGCTCCTCGGCCCGCTTCCGGTTCTCCGGGCTGACCGCCGGGTCGTACTGCCCGGCGCCCTTCAACAGGGCGGCCAGGAAGGCGCCTTCGCTCGGGTCGAGCTGGGAGACGTCCTTGCCGTAGTAGGCGGCCGCGGCGCGCTCGATGCCGTAACTGCCGCGCCCGAACCAGCTGGTGTTCAGGTAGCCGGCCAGGATGTCCTGCTTGCTCATCCGGTCGTCCAGCTTGATCGCGATGGCGATCTCGCTGAGCTTGCGGGACATGTCCTGACGCTGGTTCAGGTAGATGTTCTTGACGTACTGCTGGGTGATGGTGGAACCGCCCTGGGTGTCGCCGCCGGTGACCATCTGGACGACGGCTCGGCCGATGCCGGTCACGGAGATGCCCGGGTCGGTGTAGAAGGTCTCGTTCTCGGCGGCCAGCACCGCCCACTGCACCGGCTCCGGCACCTGGCCGAGCGGCACCTCCTGCCGGTTGGTCGGGCCGATCCGCGCCATCTCGGTGCCGTCCGCCCAGTAGTAGACGTTGTTCTGCTGGGTGGCGAAGGAGTTGAGGTCCTCCGGGACGGCGGTGTTCAGGTAGAACCACACCATCCAGCCCGTCAGCGCCGCCGTTCCCGTCCCGGCCACCAACAGCAGCTGCCGCCAGGAGGGGAGCCAGCGGCGGACCCCGCGCCGTCCGCCGCGCGGGTAGTCGATCCGCAGGGCCCGGCGCAGGAACGGGCGCCGCTCCCGGGACGGACGCTCCTCCCGTAACGGCCTCCGGCGCGGTGGGAAGCGCCACCGTCGCCGCCCGGTCTTCTCCTCGTCGGCCGCGCCGTCTCGCTGAGCACGCACAGTCCGGTCTCCGATTCGCTCGTGGGCCTGGTCCTCCGTACACATAGACGCGGTGGGAACATCAGTACGTATGCCTGGTCGCGGTGTGATCATGGTCATACTCCGCGCGACGGACGGCCGACCATGGCCGACGGACGGCCGACGGACGGCCGACGGACGGCCGACGAACGGACGACGGACACGCGCCCCGCACCGGACCCGGTCCCCGGCCGCCCCGCCGTACCGCCAGAATGGCGCCATGAGGATGATCCAGACCGCGCTCGGCGCGATGCTGCTCCTGCTGATCGTCGGCAGCATCCTGCGCACGCTGGTCGTTCCGCGCGGGCTCTACTCGGCACTGGTGATGCGGCTCTGGCGGATGCTGCGCACCCTGCTGCGGCTGACCGCCGGGCCCGGCCGCGGCTACCACGCGCAGGACCGGGCGCTCACCTGGCTGGCGCCGCTGGTGCTGCTGGGCATGCTCGGGGTGTGGCTCAGCTGCATGCTGACCGCCTACACCCTGCTGCTGCACGGCACCTCCGAGCTGAGCTGGTCGGTGTCCGTGCGCGAGGCCGGATCCAGTCTGTTCACCCTCGGCTTCGCCAGCGGCGAGCGGCTGCACCTCTCCGCGATCGACTTCATGGCCGCCGCCAGCGGCCCACTGGTGATCGCCCTCCAGATCTCCTACCTGCCGACCCTCTACGCCGCCTACCAGCGCCGCGAGACCGAGGTGACGCTGCTGCAGTCCCGGGCCGGCGAACCCGCGTGGGGCCCCGAGCTGCTGGCCCGCCAGTCCCTGGTGGACACCGAGACCGCGCTCCCCCAGCTCTACCAGGACTGGGAGCGGCTGGCCGCCGACATCGGCGAGAGCCACTCCAACTACCCGGTGCTGCTCTCCTTCCGCTCCCCGCAGCCCAACCGCAGCTGGGTGGTCGGACTGATCGCCGTGATGGACGCCGCCGCCCTGCACCTGGCGCTCTGCCCGCGCTCGGCCCCGCCCGAGGCCCGGCTGGTGCTCCGGGCCGGCTTCACCGCGCTGCGCGACATCGCCCGCTCGCTGCGGATCGACTTCGATCCGGACCCGGACCCGGACGTCCCGATCCGGCTGAGCTACGCCGAGTACCTGGGCGCCGTCGCGATGATCACCGCGGCCGGGTTCCCGCGCGAACGCCCGGTCGAGGAGGCCTGGGCGCACTTCCACGGCTGGCGGGTCAACTACGAGGCGCTGGCGTACGAACTGGCCCGCCGCAGCGACGCCGTCCCGGCGCTGTGGACCGGCCCGCGCGACTTCCGCGCCCCGGTCATCCCGCCGGCCCGACCCGCCGACCGCCGGCCGTCCCCGACCCCGCCGCCGGCGCCGCCCGGGCCGCAGCTGCCGCCCGCCTGAGCCCGACGCTCGGGGACGCGGCCGACGCTCAGGGACGCGGCCGACGCTCGGGAGACGCGGGCGCGCGGGAGACGCGGCGGGGCCCGGTGCGGATCCACCCCCGCACCGGGCCCCGCCGCGTCGACCGCTCAGACCTCCACCGGGCCGCCGCTCGCCAGCGACCGCTCGGCGCCGACCAGGATCTCGACCACCCGCAGGCCGAAGTCCGCCCCGCAGGGGTGCGGCTCGCCGGAGGCGGCGGAGGCCTGCAGGGCGTCCAGCGCCCGGTGCAGGGCCGCGACCGGGCCCTCGCCGCGCGGGGGCAGCTCCACCACGCCGTGCTCGCCGCGCAGCTCCATGCCCGTCCCGCCCGCCGCGAGCGGCGCGGTCAGGCTGAGCGCGAGCGTGCTGGAGGCACCACCGGCGTGCCGCACCACCAGGTGCACGGTGTCCAGCGGTCCGGCCGTCGCCGTCACCTGCGTCGCGTCGCCCAGCACCGGCAGCAGCACGGACAGCGCGTGCGGGCCGACGTCCCACAGCGCGCCCTTCTCCACCCGCCACGGCGAGGCCGCGTACGGGCTGGTGCTGCCGGGGGCGAACACCGAGCCGAGCCAGTCCGAGCGGCCGGTGAACCAGCCGCCGAGCTCCGCCTGGCGCTCGATCCACGGGATCTGCTCGCCGCCGAAGCGCACGGTGAAGAAGACCACCGAGGCGACCTTGTGCTCGCGCACCGCCTCGGCCACGGCCTCGGCGTCCGGCACGGTCAGCGCGACCGGCTTGTCCAGCAGCAGGTGGCAGCCGGCCTCGGCGGCCCGGACCGCGAGGCCCGCCTGCACGGTCGGGGGCAGCGCGATGGAGACCGCGTCCACCTCGGCGAGCAGCCGGTCGAGGTCCGCGTACCCGGGCACGCCGTGCGCGGCGCCCAGCGCCTCGGCGGCCTCCGGCCGGCGGCCCCAGACGCCGGTGAACTCCAGCCCGGGGTGCTCGGCCAGGACGGGCGCGTGCACCCGCTCCGCCCAGGGGCCGGTTCCCAGCAGTCCGATCCGCACGATCTCTCCGTTCTCCGATGAGCGCGATTGAGCGCAAGTGGTGTGTGCCGGCGCCCGTGGGCGCGAGCGGGGTGTGAGCGCGAGCGGGCCCGAGTGAGCCGCCGCAGCGCTGGTGGCCCGAGTGAGCCCGGGCTTCAGCCCCGGACGCGGGCCAGGGTGAACCCGTCGTAGCCCTTGCTGCCGACCGTCTGCACCGAGGTCGCCGTGACCCTCGGCTCGGCCGCGATCAGGTCGTGCAGTGCCCGGGTGCCGACCACCGTCGGGTCGATGCTGGCCGCGTCGGCGACCGCGCCGCCGCGCACCACGTTGTCGACGATGATCAGCGAGCCCGGCCGGGTCAGCTGGAGCGCCCGGCGGAAGTACTCCGGGTTGCTCGGCTTGTCGGCGTCGATGAAGACCAGGTCGAAGGGCTCCGCGCCCCGCGCCGCCTGCTCCACCAGTTCGGCCAGCGAGTCCGCGGCCCGGCCCACCCGTACCTCGGCGACCCCGGCCAGCCCGGCGGCCGCCAGGTTGTCCCGGGCGACCTCGGCGTGCCGGGGGTCGAGTTCCAGGGTGAGCAGGGTGCCGTCCGCGGGGAGCGCCCGGGCCAGCCAGATCGCGCTGTAGCCGCCGAGCGTGCCGACCTCCAGGATCCGCTTCGCGCCCTGGGTCAGCGCCAGCAGGTGCAGCAGCTTGCCCTGGTTGGGGGCCACCGCGATCTTCGGCAGCCCGGCCGCGTCGGCGGCGGCCGTGGCGCGCTCCAGCACCGGGTCGTGCCCGACCAGTTGCTCGGAGAAGTAGGCGTCCACGGCGTCCCAGGTCGGCTGCGAAGACATCGGGCCCTCCGGAGTGCAAGATCGGCAGTACGCGACCGATGCTACTCCGAGGGCCCGAGGGCGCCACGAGGGTGGCTGTGGACGACCGGTGCGAACCCGGCCGGGCGGCGGGGTCAGTCGGCGACCGGCTCCTTGGCCCCGGCGGCGGCGGCCTTGGCCGCCTCCTCCGCCTCGATCTTGGCGTGCGTCTTGGCGGCACGGCGCTTCATGATCCAGGCCGAGAGCAGGCCGATCACCAGCGCCGCCCCCAGGCCCGCCCAGGAGAACCGGGCCAGCCAGGGCTCGATGCTCTTGCCGACCTTGTAGACCAGCATCGTCGTACCGCCGGCCCAGACCACGCCGCCCAGCACGTTGGCGATCAGGAACTTCCAGTACGGCATCTTCAGCGCGCCCGCGAGCGGACCGGCGAAGATGCGCAGCAGGGCGATGAACCGGCCGAAGAAGACCGCCCACATGCCCCACTTCTGGAACGAGCGCTCGGCGGTGGCGAGGTGCGAGGGGCCGAAGTGCTTGGGGAACTTGCGTCCCAGCTTCTCGAAGAGCGGCTTGCCCCCCTTGCGCCCGATCGAGTACCCGATCGAGTCGCCGATGATCGCGCCGGCGATCGCGAAGCCGGCGACGCCCCACGGGCTCACCACGCCCTTGACCGCCATCAGGGACGCCGTGACCAGGGCGATCTCGCCGGGCAGCGGAATGCCCAGCGACTCCAGCCCGATGATCAGACCGATTACGGCGTACACCGCCGTCGGTGGAATCCCCTCGATCCAGGCATCGATGTGCAAGGCCAGTCCCTCCGTGGCAGGACGGGACCGGCCGCTCTCCCCCTTGGAGCCGCGTGCCCGTCCCGGCATTTCGTCCGATGGCGGCACGCAGGCCGCTCCCCCGGAACGAGCCTAACGTGCCGGGCGGCCTGTCCCCCCGGCCGATCACCCGTGGTTACGACGTACGCCCCGGGGCCATGGTTCCAGGTTGACCAGCGTTTCTTCAAGATTCGGCAAAACGCAGGGCGACCACGGACGGGCGCTGCTTGATCCAGCGCGCGAGCGGCAGCAGGGCGCTCACCGGCAGGCGCCCGCCCTGCGGGTACACCTCCCGGACGTCGGTGATCCCCGGGTGCGCGGTGGCCAGCAGCCCGCGCTCGTCCGCGTCCATCCCGAACGGCATCGGCGGCGCCTGGTAGTACCGGTCCCGCAGCTTGCCCTCGACGGCCCGCCTGCTGAACCAGCGCGGCACCGCGTCCAGCACCATCGCCCCGCCGGGGAAGCGCTCGGCGCAGGCCGCGATCAGGTCGCGGACCTCCCGCGGCCGCAGGTACATCAGCACCCCCTCGGCACTGATCAGCACCCCGTTCGCCGGGTCCACCTCGTCCGTCCAGCCCGGGTCGGTGGCCGGGTGGGCGACGATCCGGTGCCGCTCGTCCGGCGGCAGCAGCCTCCGCCGCAGCCCGGCGGTCTCCGCCAGGTCCACCGACAGCCAGCTCGCCCGCCCGTTGTCGACCCGCCAGGCCTGGGTCTCCAGGCCGTCGCCGAGCCCGACCACGGTGCCGCGCGGGCAGCGGGTCAGGAAGTCGGACACCTCGCGGTCGAAGCAGGCCGCCCGCAGCGCCTGGAGCTGGCTCACCAGTGCGTTCTCCCCGAACCGCGCCGCGAACGGGAAGTCGATCCGGTCCACCAGCTCGACCGCCTTCGGGTCCGGCAGCACGGTGTCCGGCCGCCGCGCCTCCACCGCCCGGTGCCACAGCGTCCACAGCGCCGTCTCCGGCACCTGGCCCAGCTCCGGCCGCACCCCGCCGCCATTCATCGCTCGCTCCTTCGGACGTGGTCCCGTCGCGCGGCCGTCGCGTTCCCGCCGCGTTCCCGTCATGGGCATGAACCCGCCGATTCTGACACCCCGTCCGCCCCTCCCCTCCAGCCGACGCGCCGACCGGCGCGAGGGGGCGGATCCGGCGGCCGAGGGGCGCAGGCGGCACGACGCGCGCCCGGTGACCGACCGGCGACCCGCGACCCGCGACCCGCGCCCGGCGACCGACACCCGGCGACCCGCGCCCGGCCCCGCGGGCTCAGGAGGTGTGCTTGGTGACGAAGTCGGCGATGGTGTCCTGCCCCACCCGCACGCCCGGCGCCCACGGCCCCGTCGCCGCCTTCGGACTCGAGGCGCTCACCCTCGGTGCCACCCGGGCCGGCCTCCGCCGAGCGGGTCGTTGCTGATTCTCCGGAGCGCGGAAGTCACCGGGGAAACACGACAGGAAACACGACAGAGGATGTCGGGTTCAGCCGGGACAGTGGTGCCACCGGCCGGCGCCGTGGTGACGCCGGCCGGGACGACGCACAGCACTGACGACGTACGGAAGCAGGACCCCCTCATGCGCGAAACACCCGACGAGCTGCGCCGGCTCCAGGCCCTCCTCGACACCTCGCTCTCCCGCTCCACGGCGCACCTGCGGTCGATCATCAGCAGCGAGCGCACGCTCACCGCCGGGCAGCTCACCAGCGTGCTCACCGGCATGCGCACGCTCGCGCTGTCCACCGTGACGGCGAAGGGCGAGCCGCGGATCAGCGGCGCGGACGGGCACTTCCTGCACGGGAAGTGGCACTTCGGCACCGCGCGGGGTGCCGCCAAGGCCCGGCACCTCGCCGCCCGGCCCGCCGCCAGCGTCGCGCACCTGCGCGGGGAGGACCTCGGCGTGTTCACCCACGGCACCGTGGAGGTCCTCAACCCCCTCGGCGGCGAGCCGGCCGCCGACTGGCCGGACCTGCTCGCGTACTTCCGGGACTTCTACGGCGTCGACGCCTTCGACTGGGAGAACGACGTGGTCTACTACCGGCTGCACCCGCAGTGGATGACCGTGTTCGCCCCCGACTACGCCAAGCTCGTCGGGTCGGCGGACCAGGAGGACAAGGAGGACAAGGCTGACGGGGCGTAAGCCCGCACGCACCGGCCCCGCACCTGTCGGACCCGCCCGCGAGAATGGCGTCGGCGCCGCCCTCGGACCCAGCGGGCGCACGCGACGACGACGGACGATCGGAGGGAGCGACGTGCGGGCGAGCCGGACCATCGCGCTGCTGCTGCTCCTCCAGACCCGGCGGGAGATGACCGCCGCGGAGCTCGCGGTCGAGCTGGAGGTCTCCGAGCGCACCGTGCAGCGGGACGTCGCCGCGCTGGTCGAGGCCGGCGTGCCGGTGTACTCCGAGCGCGGCCGCGGCGGCGGCTACCGCCTCGTCGACGGCTACCGCACCCGCCTCACCGGCCTCGAACGCGCGGAGGCGGAAGTCCTGCACCTGGCCGGACTCCCGGGCCCGCTGCGCGAGATGGGCCTGGCCGGGCAGGCCCTCGCCGCCCGGCTGAAGGTCGCCGCCGCCCTGGGCGACGCCCCCGCCGCCGCCGTCCGGCGGTTCCACCTCGACGCCCCGGCCTGGTTCCGCGAAGCCGAGACCCCCGCGCTGCTCGCCGAGGTGTCGCGCGCCGTGTGGGAGGACCGCGTCCTCCACGCCCGCTACGCGGCGCGCGGCGGCACCCGGGACCGGCGACTGGAGCCGTACGGCCTGGTCCTGAAGGCCGGGCAGTGGTACGTCGTGGCGCGCGGAGCGTCCGGCCGGTTCGGCTCGTACCGCGTCGACCGCTTCGAGACCGCCGTGGCCGGGGACGAACGGTTCGACCGCGACCCGGAGTTCGACCTCGCCGACCACTGGGCCGCGGCGGCGCGGGAGTTCACCCGCGCCCTGCTGCGCGAACGGGCCCTGGTGCGGCTGAGCCCGCTCGCCGTCGAGAACCTCGCCGTCCTGCTGGAACCGGTCGCCGCCGCCGACGCCCTCGCCACCGCGGGCGTCCCGGACGCCGACGGCTGGGTCACCGTGACCCTGCCGGTCGAGTCCTGGGACATCGGCTACCTCGAACTCCTGCGCCTCGGCCCGGAGGCCGAGGTCCTCGACCCTCCCGGACTCCGCGCCCGCCTGGCCGAAGCCACCCGCCGCGCCGCCGCGCTCTACGGCCCACCACGCTGAGGCCCCGGGCGAGCCGAGCGGTTGACCGGGCGCGTCCGTCCGATGGGCGATCAGTGACGCGACGCGCGACCGGACAGGGCCGTGGTGATCCCTGCGGCCCCGTCAGCCGACCGCTGGAGGCGGCTGTCCGTCGACGCGCCGACGCGCGGCCGCCATCGCATTGACCCAAACGGATCAGCGTGTGACATATTATTCCCCGGCGGATGAATTCGGACTAATCGCCCTGAACCCGCCCGGAGGGCATCCCCTCACCCTCCCGTACCCTCAAGCACTTCCAGGAGCCCAACCTTGAGCGACCGCATACCATCCGTCACGAACGCGGTGCGGCCGATACCCGGTGTCCGGGCCCGGCGTGTGCCCGGTCGTGCCGTTCTCGGGGCTCTCGCCACCACGACGCTCGTGCTCGCGTCGTCCGTGCCGCTCGCCGTACAGGCCGCCGCGGCACCGTCGGCGAAGGCCGGCCCGAGCGGGAGCGGGGCCGAGCGGCCGATCGGTCCGAAGCCGGCGCTCGACCTGCTGGCGCACGGCAACCTCACGATGGCGTCCAACTCGGTGGTCTCCTGCGACCCCGAGGACAGCGACTGCGACCTCAACGCCTACAACAACAACCGGGTCAACTGGGTGAAGAGCGACCCCCAGGCCCCCGGCAACACCGCCTCCGCGGCCACCCTGACCATCCCGCCGGGCGCCAAGGTGCTCAACGCCCGGCTCTACTGGCAGTCGAACCCCGTCGGAACCTCACGCCTGTCCACCTCCGGTGACGCCTCCAAGGCGAACCAGGTCGAGCTCAAGGTCCCCGGCGCCACCGGCTACCAGCGGCTCACCGCCGACACCTACGACTGGTTCGACCAGAAGACCGGCGGCACGCCCCCGGCCCCGCTCACCGCCCACGCGGGCGTCAAGGACGTCACCGACCTGGTGCGCGCGGCCGGTTCCGGCGAGTACACCGTGGCCGACATCCAGGCCTGTCAGGGCCGTTCCTCCACCTCCGACTTCGGCGGCCAGAACGTCGGCTGCTGGGGCGGCTGGTCCCTGGTCGTCGCCTACGAGGACCCGAAGGAGCCGCTGCGCTACCTCCAGGTCTGGGACGGCTACCAGCTCGTGCGCCCGCCCACGCCCAGCATCACCATGACGCTCGACGGCATCCGCACCCCGGCCGGCCGCGCACCGGCCGCCACCATGGGCGTCATCGTCGGCGACGGCGACGCCCCCATCGCCGGGGACTCCCTGGAGGTCGGCCCCGACGCCGGCAAGCTGACCCCGCTGCTCATGCCGACCGCCACCGGACCCGCCCCCGACAACGCCTTCACCAGCCGCATCGACAAGGTCGCACCCGACGGCACCGCCACCAACCTCACCGACCGCAACCCCGCCACCGTCAACAACGTCGGCTACGACGCCCGGATGATCGACGTCACCGGCAAGCTGCCCGCCGGCAGCAAGCAGGCCGTGCTCAAGGTCACCGGCGAGGGCGACGCGCTGCACCCCCAGGCCGTCTGGCTCGCCGTCGAGGCCCTGGAACCCGACCTCCAGGTCGTCAAGGCCAACAACCCGGCCGGTACCGTCACGAACAGCCCGGCCGGGCTCGTCGACCCCGGGGCCGAGATCACCTACACCTTCACCATCGCCAACCGGCACCCGGACGGCAGCACCGCCGACCTCGACACCGCCACCGGCGTCACCCTCACCGACGTGCTGCCCCAGGGAACCAGCTACGTCGACGGCTCCGGCACCGGCTGCACCGCCTCCGGACGCAACATCACCTGCCCCACCGCCGACCTCGCGCCGGGCGCCGAGACCACCGTCTCCTTCCGCGCCAAGGTCGACGCCGGCCTCGCACCGGGCACCAGGCTCGACGACACCGCCTCCCTCGCCTACCGCGGCACCCAGACCGGCCGCGAGCAGCAGCGCACCAGCAACACCGTGCGCAACACCGTCGCCGAGCACGCCGGCTACCGGGTCGCCAAGACCGCAGACAAGAGCCAGGCCGCCCCCGGCGACACCGTGACCTACCACGTGGACGTCACCAACACCGGGAACAAGCCGCTCACCGCACTGGCCGTCACCGACGACCTGAGCGCCGTCCTCGACGACGCCGCATACAACGGCGACGCCACCGCCACCCTCGGCACCCCGTCCTACACGAAGCCGGTGCTCACCTGGACCGGCGACCTGCCGGTCGGCGGCACCGCCCGGATCACGTACACGGTGAAGGTGACCGACCCGGCCACCGGGGACCGCACCCTGCGCAACACCGTGGTGGCCGACCGGCCCGGCGGCAACTGCCCGCCCGGGACGACCGCCGGTGAGTGCACGGCCACCGTGACGGTGACCACCTCCTCACCGACCACCTCGCCCACCGCCTCGCCGACGTCCACGCCGACGGCCACGCCGACCACCTCGCCCTCGTCGAGCGCGACCGACGGCAACGGCACCGGCCCGGCGCCCACCGGCAAGCCGCAGCAGCCCGGCGGTGGCGGCGGTCTCGCCGCCACGGGCAGCCAGGTCGCGCTGATCGGCGGCATCGGGGCCGCCGTCCTCCTCGGCGGCGCGGCGCTCGTCCTCGCCTCCCGTCGCCGGCACCACCGGCACTGACACCCCGTCCCGACCCTGACCCGAGGGCGGCCACCGGACCCCCGGTGGCCGCCCTCGCGGCTGCCCGGCCCAACGGCGGCGCGAGCATCTACAGCGCACGGACCCTCTTGGAGCCTGTCAGGGCCGAACCGTTCACGGGGTCTCATGTCCCAGGCGGACCAGTGCCTCCATGGCCTCGCGCTCCACGCGGGAGAGGTCGCCGAGGACCGAGCCGGCCTGGACGAGGCACTGCGCGTCGCCGACGTCACCGGCCTTCCTGATCAGTGCCGCTGCCTCCGTCCACAGGACGGCCGCCTCGGTGTACAGCGTGTGGCCGGTGCGCAGGTGGCCGCTGTCGAGCAGGTCGGCGCATTCGGCGAGGAAGTCGCGGTAGAGGTTGCGGAACAGGGCGCCGCCGGTGCCGGCCTTCTCCATCAGCAGGGCGGCCTGCGGCAGGTCCCGCTGGGGGTCGTCGGTGCGCTGGAGCCAGGTGGGCACCAGCTTGCCGGCCTTCTCGATGCCTCGGTGGCCGAGGTTGGCGATGGGCGGGTTGAGGAAGGCGTCGGCGCAGGCGGTGATCGCGGGGACGATCCGTGCGGGTGGGGCGGGCGGGTTCCGTGGAGCGGTGAGGGTGAAGGACCGGTGTCTGGCGGTCATCGGGCCACGCGCGGCCCTGGCCCGGGCGAGGCTGGTCAGGCTGGTGGAGACGGCTCCGCCTTGCTGCTCGGTGTCCACCAGGTGGGCGTCGTGGTCGTCGTAGCCGTACATGGCGACGACGTGGCCGCCGAAGTGGACCTTCGAGCCGAAGTAGTCCAGGTGGTAGCTGTCGAGCTGGAGTCCGACGGGGTGGCCGGCGTCGATCGCGGCCGCCACGTCGTCCCATGCCTTGCGCGCGGAAGTGGTCTCCCGGACCCGGAGTTCCAGCCCGAGCCTGGTGGCCAGGTTCCTGGTGAGGTCGAACGGCTTGACCCGTCCCCCGAGGAACGGGAAGTCCATGTTCCTGCCGTCCCAGTAGAGGAAGGACAGGCCGGAGCCGAGGCCGAACAGCATCGGCTCGGACAGATCGAGTCCTTGGTGCCGCAGCAGCACCCCCAGGGCCGTCGTCTCGCAGTGCCGCGCACCGCGGGCATCGATGTCCGTCAGCGTGGTCATGCCGTGCTCTCCTGGACGGGGAGGATCAGTCGGGTCATCAGTTCTTCCTGTGGTGCCTCTGCCGGCCCGACGAGGTACGCCTCGCGGACGGGTGCCCGCGGGCGCAGCCCGCGTTCGTGGACGGCGGCGAAGAGCGCGTTGTAGGCCAGGGGAAGGTGCGTGTAGGGCCCGATGTGCGTGGTCTCGGCGACGAGTCCGCCGGGCAGCACCTCGCATTCCAGGCCGGGAATGCCTTGCCCCTGCGGGGTCTGCGCTCCGACGGCGATCTCCATCCGCTCCTCCAGGTCCAGCGGGTACAGCCCCCACAGCGGCGGCTCCCACGCGGTTCCCGTCCTGCCGAGCACGGGCAGCAGCCGGCCCACGCACTCCCCCACCCTGGTCCCGATCTCCGCGGGGGTGCAGACCGCCCGCACCACCGCCAGCCGTCGCTCCGGCTCCCTGCCCAGGGCCACCTCGTGACCGGGCAGACCGCCCTCCGCCAGCCGCTCCAGCATCGTCAGCCGGGCCTGGTCCCTGCTGATCCGCTCGGCCAGCCGGTCCCGCTCGGCGCGCAGGATCCCCGTCCTGTGCTCGGGCCCGGCGGCCAGTGCCCGGGCGATCACGGCCAGGGGGAGATCCATCTCGCGCAGCAGGGCGATGGTCAGCGCGTCGCGCGCCTGCTCGGGTGCGTAGTAGCGGTAGCCGGAGCCGGCGTCCACGCGGACGGGAGCCAGCAGCCCCACGTCGTCGTAGTGCCGTAACTGCTTCACGCTGAGGCGGCACAGGCGGGCGAAGCGCCCGATGGTGAGAAGTTCGTCTCGCACACCGTCATGGTGGACCCTCCCACGGTGGGAGAGTCCAGCGCCGGGCTCCTCCCCTGCTCGGCACCTCGAAACGCCTCGTCAGCGCTATGCGTCATATGTACGGGGGTTACTACTGCGCCCCCTGTCGGCCTGTCACTCGAAGCGGCGATCTCCGTGCGGCGGCGCCACGGGTGCGCCGACCGGCGTTCGGGCCGCCGGGCGGCCGACCGGGGCGGCCCGAACGCCGGAGGAGTGTCCCGAACCCGGTCGGTCACGGTTCACCCGATGGGCTGAACGCGGACCGGCCCCGGGCGGCCGCGACCGGTATACGTGACGTGATCCACCGTTCGGAGAGACCACCTGCTTCGGAGAGACCACCTGCGAGGGGCCCATGACCGATACGGCCGACACGTCGTCGAGGACGGCCGCCGGGACGCTGCCGTCCGCCTACGCCCCCCGGGTGGCCCTGATCCGGGGCGCCATGGAAGCCGGGGACACGGCCCTCGCGGCCCGCCTCGCCGAGGAGCTCCACCGGCACGTCGCCCTGGAGCACGGCGCGCAGCACCCCGAGGCGCTGCGCGCGCAGGAGGTGCGGGCGTACGTCGCGGCGGTCGGCGGCGATCCGCTGCGGGCGGCCGACCTGTTCAGCATGGCCGCCGCCGCGTGGGCCGGCCTGGGCGCGTCGGAGCAGTGGGCGGCGTCGCGCAACGCGGAGATCTGCCGGCGTCGGGCGGAGTCGGCGGCGGCCGCCCCCTCGGCGGTCCCCGCCGCCTCAGCGGTCCCCGCCGCCCGGCGCCCGCCCGGCTGCCCGTCCCCGGTCCGGACGTTCGGACGCGGCGCCGTCGTCGCGGTCGCCCTGGCGACGGCACTGCTCTCGGGAGCGGCGGACGCCGGACCGCGGGCCTACCTCGGGACGGGCCCGCGACCGGTACCCGACGACCAGCCGGTCGCCCCCGCCGTGCTGGGCGCCCTGGAGCGTTCCGTACCGTCGGCCTCCCCCGCGCCGGGCCCCGTGCCGCCGCCCCCGCCGGCGCCCGCGCCGGCGGGGACGGAGCCGGCGGGCGAACAGCAGGACCCGGGCGCGGCCCCGGACGGAGGCGGGCCGCGGACGGAGCGCACCCCGGGGCCGGGCCCGGGGCGGCGACCGGGCCTCCCGGCCGGCGGCCCGCGACCGCGGCCCGCTCCCGGCGCCGGGCGGCCGTACGGCGGCCAGGGCGCCGACGCCGGCTCGGACCCGTGCGACGCCGCCCGCGCGTACGGCGGCCCGCTCCTCGGCTCCCTCGTCGAGCTGTGCCACCGCGCCGCCGAGGCCTCGGGCAAGCGGCCACCCGCACGCTGACCCCGTCCTCGCCGTCGTCCTCGTCCTCGGGCTTGGCCGACTGGACGCTGCTCGTCCGGTCAGCCCAGCGAAGCGCTCGCCGCTCGCAGTTCGTCCAGGGCCGCCAGGGTGTACCCGGCGAGCTCGCCGTCGGCGCCACGGGCGTCCTCGGCCCATTCGGCGTACCCCCGCTTGAAGGCGAGGACGCCCAGCTCGCCCGCGAGGGCCGCGGTCGGATCGGGTACGCCGCGGGCGACCAGAGCGGCTGTCATCGCGGCCGCGAGACTGACGGTCTTGAGGGTGTCACGTTCTTGGAGCTCGGTGCTGGCGGCGACGGCCGCCTTCAGGCGGGGGGCGAGCTCGCGGCTGCCGGGGCCCATCGTGATCGCGGCGCGCTCGAGACCGGCGGCGACCGCCTCGAGCGGGGTGGCGTCACCGGGCGCGCCGGCGATCCCCTCGGTCAGCAGCCGGCACAGCGTCTCCTGCCCGGCGACCAGCAGCTCGCGCTTGTCGGGGAAGTGACGGAAGAAGGTGCTCTTGGTGACCCCGGCGCGCTCGGCGATCTGCGCGACCGTCGTGGCGTCGTACCCCTGCTCGGTGAACAGGTCGACCGCGGCCACGACGAGGCGTTCACGCGCACCTGGTTCCCATCGACCCATGGGCTCAGCATACGTGATGGGACTCTTGTCCCATCACTCTGCTACGGTGATGGGACAAGAGTCCCATCACTTCTGGGAGGGTTCCATGCGCGTCTTCGTCACCGGCGGCACCGGTCTGATCGGTTCCGCCGTCGTCGCCGAACTCCTCGGCCACGGCCACACCGTCCTCGCGCTCGCCCGCTCCGACGCCTCCGCACAGGCCGCCGAGGCGGCAGGCGCCGAGCCGCTGCGGGGAGGCCTCGCCGACCTGGACGTCCTGCGCTCCGGCGCCGCCCGGGCCGACGGGGTGATCCACCTGGCCTTCGGCAACGACTTCAGCAGCCCCGAGGCCCTCGCCCGGAACGTCGCCGAGGAGACCGCCGCCCTCACCGCCCTCGGCGAGGAACTCGTCGACAGCGGCCGCCCCCTGGTCACCGCCTCGGGTACGCCCTGGGTGCCGGGCCGCGCCTCCACCGAGGCCGACCCGGTACCGACCGACGGGCCCGTCGGCGGCCGCGGTCGCACCGTCACGGCGGTCCTGGGCCTGGCCTCGCGCGGGGTCCGCAGCACGTCCGTACGCCTGCCGCGCACGGTCCACCACGCGGGCACGGGCGGGTTCGCCGGTCTGCTGACCGACATCGCGCGCCGGAGCGGGATCTCCGGCTACCCCGGCGACGGCACCCAGCGCTGGCCCGCCGTCCACGCCCTCGACGCGGCCGTCCTCTTCCGACTCGCCCTGGAGCGGGCACAGGCCGGCACCGCCTGGCACGCCGTGGCCGACGAAGGGGACGAGGTACGGGACATCGCGGCCGTCATCGGCCGACGGCTGGGCCTGCCCGTCGAGTCGGTGCCGGAGGAGACCTACGGCCCGCTCGGCCCGATCTTCAAGGCCGACCAGCCCTCGTCCAGCACCCGCACCCGGCAGGCGCTCGGCTGGGAGCCGAAGCACCCCGGCCTTCTGGAGGACCTGGAGAACCTCCGGCCCTGACCGGCGACCGACGATCGGGGCGAACCCGCTGCCGGCGCTCGCGTCGGCGGCGGAACCACCGCCGACCACCAGGCCCGCCGGCGCCGGTCCACCCCCCGGTGTGGCGCGACGCAGCTCGCAACCCGCGTGGCAACGACCCCTCTCGCGCCCACCCGCGCCGATGCGGCCGTTCACGTTCACAACAATCAGGAGGTTCCATCATGGTGGCAGTCGTCCTAGGCGCTCGCGGTAGCGTCGCTCGTCATGTGGCCGACGGCCTGCTGGCCGCCGGTGAGCGGGTCAGGGCGGTCACCCGGACCCCGGCCGCGGGTGTGACGCCCGGGTGCGAAGCAGTCGTCGCCGACCTGCACCGTCCCGAGACGCTGCCCGCAGCGTTCGACGGCGCCGACAAGGTGTTCCTGTACGGAATGCTCGACCCCCAGAAGCCGTACGACATCGAGAAGGTCGCCGCGGCGGCCGCGGCCGCGGGGATCCGGCAGGTGGTTCTGCTCTCGTCGGTGGCGGTCGTCCTGGACCCCGACGCCGACCACCCGGTCGCCCGCCTGAACCGCACGATCGAACAGGCCCTCCAACGGTCCGGCATGGACTGGACGTTCCTCCGGCCCGGGACGTTCGCGACCAACACCCGCACCTGGTGGGCCGAATCGATCCGCACCGACAACGTCGTCCGCCTTCCCCACCCGCTCGCCCAGTCGGCACCGGTACACGAGAAGGACATCGCGGCGCTGGCCGTGACCGCCCTGACCGAACCGGGCCACTCGCACCAGGCCTACACCATCCACGGGGCCGAGTCCCTGACGCTGCGACGCCAGGTCGAGCACATCGGCGAGGCCATCGGCCGTCACATCCGGGTCGAACACATCTCCGACGAGCAGGCCCGCGCGGAAGTCGCCAGAACCATGCACCCGGTCGTGGCCGAGGCGATCGTGAGCCAGTGGGCCGCCGCCGACGGCGTCGTGGCCGTGACCTCCGTCATCACCGAAAAGATCACCGGCGCTCCGGCACACACCTACGCCCAGTGGGCCGTCGACCACGCCGACGACTTCCGCTGAGGCCGACGGCTTCCGCCGAGCTCGTCGTGCTGACGAGCCGTACGGGACCGTCTCGGCCCGGCACCCCGATGTGGGGCGGCAAGGCCCGCTGGAGCCGGGGCGCCGGCTCGAAGCCGGCGGATGCGGGGTGGGGTTATCCCCACCCCGCATCCGCCGGTCGCCTCCATGGTTCGCGCCACCCGCCGTTCCTAGCCTGGACCACGTCGCCGACCGACACGATCCACGAGGGATGGCAGCACCATGGCAGCCCGCCACCACCGCCCGGAGCACGAAGCGCCCGAGCTGCACCGCCCCGACCCGAGGTCCGTCACCGACCGGATGGTCGCCCTGTCCTCCGCCAGGGTGGGGGCGGCGGCATGAGCAACGGACTCGCGCGCGCCTCGGTGCGCTTCCGGCCTCCCGCGTTCGCGGGCACCTTCGTCGCCCTGCTGTTCGGTGCGGCGGTCGTCATGGGCTGCGGCACCCTGTTGCAGACCGGCATCACCGCGAGCGTGCCCCCGGTGCGTTACGCGCAGGCGCCGGTGGTCGTCGCGGCCGGCCCGGACGTCGAGATCGTCCGCAGGGTCTCCGACAAGAAGGAGAAGACCGTCGAGCGCCCGGTGCCCGACCGGCCCCGGGTGGACGCGGCCCTGGCCCGGCGCATCGCCGCCCTGCCCGGTGTCGCGGCGGCCCGTCCCGACACCGCCTTCCCGATCCAGCCGGGTCCGGCCACACCGGGCCTGACCGGGCGCGGGTACGCGGCACTCGGCATCGCCGGCGACGCGGACGCCCTGGTCGAGGGCCGCGCCCCCGGCCCGGGCGAAGTGGTCCTGGACGCCGCCACCGCACGGGACGCCCGGCTGGCCCCGGGCGCGAGCCTCACGCTGGTCGCACCCGGCGGCAGCGGCACCTACCGCATCTCCGGCCTGGGCGCCCCGCAGAGCGCCGGCCCGACGGCCTGGTTCGCCGACGAGGTGGCCGGGCAGCTCTCCGGTCACCCCGGCCGGGTGGACGCCATCGCCGTCCGGCCGGGCGAGGGTGTCGGCGCCGGGGACCTCGCCCGCCGGCTGCGCGAGGCCCTGCGTGACACGGCCGGCCCGCAGTCCTCCGGGGCGTCGCCCACCGGGATCAGGGTGGTCACCGGCGACGACCGCGGCTCCGTCGAACACCCCGGGCTCGGGCAGAGCCGGACGCTGCTGATCGCGATCGGCGGCTCCTTCGGCGGCACCGCCACCATGACGGCCGTCTTCGTGGTGGTGACCACCGTCGCCCTGGCCGTCGGTCAGCGGGCCCGCGAGTTCGCCCTGCTGCGCGCCGTCGGCGCGACCCCCCGCCAGATCCGCCGCACGATCGCCACGGAGACGATGCTGGTGGCACCCCTCGCCGGTGCGCTCGGCCTCCTCCCGGGCGTGGCGATGGCCCGCTGGTGGTTCGACGGGCTGGTGGCGCGCGGCGCCGTCCCCGAGGGCGTCGAACCGGACGTCGGACCGATCCCGGCGCTCGTCGCCGTCGTCACCTGCTCGCTGGCCGCGCTCGCCGCCGGGTACCTCGCCGCCCGCCGTCCCTCCCGGCTGCGGCCGGGCCGGGCGCTCGGCGAGGCGTCGGTGGAGGCCGGACGGGCGGGCGTGGTGCGGACCCTCCTCGGCCTGGTCGCCGTCGCCGGCGGCCTCGTCCTGACCGCCGTCGCCGCCGGCCTGGACGGCGAGAACGCCGCCAACACCGCGCTCGGCGTGGTCATGTGCTTCCTGGTGGCCGTCGCCCTGCTCGGCCCCTGGGTGGCCCGGATCGCCACCGCCGTGCTCGGCCTGCCGCTGCGGGCGGGCGCGGGCGGCACCTCCGGCGCGCTGGCCGCCGACAACGCCCGGGCCGGCGCCCGCCGGCTGACCTCCGCGATCACGCCCATCGTGATGGTCAGCGCCTTCTGCGGCACCATGCTCTTCATCCCCAGCAGCGTCCGGCACGCCACCGGCGACCAGGTCCGCGACGGGGTCGTCGCCGACCACGTGCTCGGCTCCACCGGCCCCGGCCTGCCGGGCGCCACCGCCGCACGGGCCGCCGAGGTGCCCGGCGTGGACACCGCGATCGGACTGCTGCGCACCGGAGCCGTCTACCGCTCCGCCGGCAAGCTCCGCTCCGCCGGCGCCCTCGGCGTGTCCGGCGACCCGGCGAAGCTGACCCGGGTGCTCGACCTCGGCGTGCGCAGCGGCTCGCTCGCCGACCTCGCCCGCGGCGGCGACACCGTCGCCCTCGACGCGGCCCTCGCCGACAAGCTCGGCCACAAGGTCGGCGACCGCGCCTCCTTCTGGCTCGGCGACGGCACCCAGACACAGCTGACGGTCGTCGCCACGTACGAACGCGGGCTCGGCTTCGGACAGTTGATCCTGCCCCGGGCGGCCGTCGCCGCACACGCCGGCGTCGCCTACGACAGCCAGCTGCTCGTCACGGACGCCCCCGGCGCCGACCGCGCGGACGTCGCCGCCCGGCTGGCACGGCTCGCCGACGGAACCGTGGTGACCGACCGCGCCGGGTACGTCGCCCAGACCGACCGCAAGCGCGAGGCCGGCGACTGGGCGAACTCCGTGATGGCGGCCGTCCTCGGCGGCTTCGCCGCGATCACCGCCGCCAACACCCTGGTGATGACCGTCCTGGACCGCAGCCGCGAGGTGGCCCTGCTGCGCCTCACGGGCGCCACCCGGCGGCAGGTGCGCGGCATGATGCGCTGGGAGGCCCTGCTGGTGGCCGCGACCGGGCTCCTGCTGGGCGGCCTGATCGCCTGGATCACCCTGGTACCGATCGCCCGGGGACTCGCCGACGCCTCACCGCACGTCCCGCCGGGCACCGCCCTACCGCTGGCGGCCGGGGCCGGGGCCCTCTGCCTCGCCGCAACAGCCCTACCCACCCGCGCCCTGCTGCGCTCCCGTCCGCTCGCGGCGAGCGGACGGCGGTAGGGGCACGGCCGGCGGCAGGGCGGCGCCGCGCCGGGGCCGACCCCAGCCGGTGGCCGGCCCCGAGGGGCGGTACGCCACGGAGCCCGACGCACGTCGAGGTAGGCAGTGTCACGCCGGCCGCGTTCCCCGCTCAGGAGGCGCTTGGCGGCGCCCAGGACGGCGGGTGATCCTGCCCGCAGAACCGGGCGGGCTGGAGTTCTGGGACCCCCGGGAGGGCCGGACGACCGCCGAGGTCGCCGGCCCGCGGGGAACCGCCGTCGCGATCCGCCCCGACGGCCGGCTGCTCGTCACCTCCTCGGGAGACGTCGTCGACCTGCCGGACCTGCGGATGACGCCCCGGCCGCAGAACCCCGGCGCGGCCGTGGAATCACTGGAGTTCAGCGCGGACGGCAGGTACCTCGCCGCCGGTGAGCGGGCCGGCCGGGTCACCCTGTGGGACGGCGGGCTCGGCCACCGCCTCGGTGTGCTGACCCGGGCCGACCTCGGCTCGGCGCCCGCCACGGCCCTCGCCTTCTCGCCCGACGGGCGAACACTCGCCGTCGCCTACCAGGACAACGTCGTCCAGCTGTGGGACCTCGACTCCCGGCTGCCCGTCGGCTCGCCCTTCCCGACCGCCGGCGACGGCGTGCACGACCTGGCCTTCTCGTCCGACGGCGTCCGGCTCCACGTGGCGGGCGAGCACGCGCCGCTCCAGCGGATCGACACAGCCCCGGCCGCCGCGGCGACCACCCTGTGTCGGCGGGCCGGCGGCGGACTCGCCCGCGAGGACTGGCACACCTATCTGCCCACCGTGCCCTACCGGGCCACCTGCTGAGCGGCTCGACTGTCGAGGTCCACGTGTTCCTCTCCTCGGCCGGCCCGATCAGGTGGCCGGGCCGACGTCCCGGCGGGCCTCCTGGTTGTCGGGTCAGGGGTCCGCATCACACGCAGCCTTCCTCTGGGAGCGCTTGTCGGGTCAACCTCGACGTCCGCGCGGGGCGCCGACCGCCTGCTGCTGGAGAGCGGCCAGGTCACCCGGAAGTGGGTGCCCACACCTCGTCGGGCAGACCTCGACCGCCAGATGTCGGCGGCGATGATGTCGCCGGGCGGTCCGGAATCGGTAGACCTTCAGTCGCCGGTGGGGCTGGCCATGGTGGTGGCGCGTAGGGGTCGGACGCGCCGACGCCCCGGGGGGCACCGTCTCAACCCTGCGACGGCGTCCAGAACGCGGTGACCCTCGCTGCGCCGGGCCTGATCCCCTGCCAGGAACCGTCGAATTCGAGGACGGCCACGGAGGCGGTCGGGAACCCGGACTCCTCCACCCACCGTGAGAGGTCGCCGTCGGCTGCTCCGGCGAGGAGCCGGACCAGCTCGGGCAGGCTCGGACTGTGTCCGACGACGACCAGGTCGCCCACGTGGTCCGCATTCTCACGCACCATCGCGACCAGCTCGCCGATCCCCGCTTCCCGTCGATGGATATTCACGCTGAGGTCGTAAAGCCCTGGCTCGTCGACCGTCTCCGGGAGCCGCGGCAACGCGGCGCCCACGTGTTCCCAGGTCTCCCTGGTCCGGCGGGCGCCGGACACCCGCGCGAGATCCGGCGTGATGCCGGAACCCGCGAGCCATCGTCCGGCCCGGGACGCCTCCTCCCGTCCCCGCTCGTCGAGACGCCGTTCCCTGTCGACCGCCGTCTCCCGTTCGGCCTGCGCATGACGGATCAGGACGAGCCTCCGGCCGGTACCCACGGTCACGTTGGCCTCCCCTTGCCCGCAGGCCGTGGCACAGCCTGGCGGAATCGCTTGATCGTTCGGATCCGAAACACCACCCGGGCGGCGAGGAGCCGGGCCTCGACGGCCGCGAACGGATGGCTCCAGGCCCGCGCCCGTCCGGCATCGGTACGGCTGGGCCGGAAGGCCCATTGCCCTACTGGTCCTTCCCCTCAGTGGTCTGCTCCGTTCCGCCCGGCTCGGTCAGCGTCTTGGACGCGACCGTGCCGTCCAGGCGGACACCGCGTGCCGAGGCCCACATCACCAGGGCGCTGCCGCACACCACGCCGCAGTCGGCGAGGTTGAAGACCGGCCAGTGCGGCAGTTGGATCCAGTCCACGACGCCTCCCTGCCACGGGGAAGGGGCCCGGAACAGCCGGTCGACGAGATTTCCGGCGGCCCCGGCGATGACCAGCCCGAAGGAGACCGCCCAGACGGGGGTGCGGACCCGGGGCGACACCACCAGCAAGAGGACGACGACCGTCATCTTCACCGCGGTGAAGAGCCATGTCTCCCCCTCGCCGATGGAGAATGCTCCACCCGAATTGAAGACCAGCGTGAATGTCAGAAGCCCACCCAAGTGCGCGGTCGGATCCGTCCCCGAGAAATGTGTCAGCGCTATCTGTTTGGTGATGAGATCCGACGCCAGCAGCGCGAGCGCGACGGCTGTCATGGTTCCCAGCCGTCGAGGCATGCCACCGGGTGAGGAAGCTCCTCGCACAACCCGTAGGCGTAGTAAGCCAGTCATGGCCGCAGTGTAGGTGACGGCGGCTTGCGCACGAGGGTTCCCGGGATCGGGAGTACACCGTCAGGACGGGAACACACCCTCGCCGTTGCCGGACATCGGCGAGCCACGACGGTCACGTGAGGATCTCGGGCCTTGATCCACCCGTACTGGACGCACCTCGAACCGGCCCCCTACGTTCGGCACATGGGTGATGTTCCTCGTCGGCGCTTGATCGGCTCTCGCGGAGCGTGCGTGCCGTGCTGCCGTCCGGCTGGAACGCGTTGGTGGTCACGCTTTCGGTGCGGACCATCGTGGCGGTCACTGGGTCAGGGCCGTGGCCTCGGGCCGGTTGGGCTCGCGGGGCAGAGACGCGGTGGGCTTGCCGTCCTTGCTGGGCAGGGCCTTCGCCGCCCGGCTTCCGGTGCTGCGCAGCCAGGGGGTGTTCACCGTGTTGGTGAGGGGCTTTCCGCCGTCCTGGTCGTAGACGGTGGTCTCGCGGGCGAAGCCTGCGAGTTCGTTGCTGTCCTTGAGTCCCTGGAGGGGGCTGACGGGGCGGGGCTGGCCGTTGACGAGGGTGTCGCCGTCCATGCCGCGGAAGTAGACGGTCTCGGTCAGGCTCTTGTTGGTGACCCGGTTGCCCCGGTACCGGTTTCGTACCGGCCCGAAACAGCAGGCGCGCGGGAACCGGCACTCGCGGACGCGTCAGCCGCTGCCGCCACCCCGACCGGCGCGGACGCCTTTTCGCGTCGGTCCGAAACAGCGGGCGCGGCTGCGGCCAGGGCGGGATTTTCGGACCGGCCCGAAACGTCCGGGGCGGCGGGCCACTCGGTCAGAACCTCCGGGTCGCCGCGGGCCAGGAGGTCCGGGCGCATCAGCATCTGCTCGGCACGGCACGGCACAGCTCCAGCTTGGCCCCGATCCCGCCCGGCGAGCGGACCTCGTCCCGCCCGTCTTCCGCCGTCTCCGCCGCCCGGGCGCCCAGCAAGGCGTGGGCCTTGTAGGAGGCGTCGTAGGCGGTCGCAGGATCGGCGTCCACTTCGCTCAGGAACGCGCGGGCGGCGGCCACGGCCGCCTCCGTACACCGCAGCACCTCCGCCCCGGGAACCGTCGCCGGGCTGGGCATCGTCGGCCTCGACCTTGCCCCGGGCCGCCTTCGACTTGCACACGGTCGAGCAGTACCGCAGAGCGGCGGCCGCGCTTGCCGGGCTCCGGCGCCGGCACCTTCTCCTCACACCCCTGCCGCTGACAGGCCGCGCCGACCGCGGCGAGGGCATCGGAGCGCAGGGTATTGGTCGAGCCGTTCGGGGTGGCGGCGCCGCGCGGGAACGCGGTCCCGTCCCGGGCACATGCACAAACCGACTGGCGTTCATAGGGTTGGACTAGAGCATCTTGGTCTTCTCAGGCGGTGATTATTGTGGCCGATTCGTTCACCGAGCCGACGTTGGCGGAGTCGATCGCCCAGATACGCCGGGAACTGGAGGAAGCGCTGGAGGAGGGGAAGGACCAGGCTGTGCGCTTCGGAGTGGGCGCAGTTGAACTGGAGTTTCTCATCGAGGCACGCAGCGTGGCAGGTGGGGACGTGGGGGTGCGCTTCCATGTGGTGTCGCTCGGGGGAAAGGCGGAGCGGCAGCGCGGACAGACGAACCGCGTGACGGTCACGTTGCAACCCATCGGCCAGGACGGCAAGCCGTTGAAGGTCGCCAGGCCCTTGGCGCATCGGCCTCGGCAACAGGGCAAGGAGCAGTCGGAAGCGAAACCGTCGAATGCCGCCGCGCAGAAGGCGCACCGGCCTTAAGAGCGGCGGCGGGCTCGCGGAAGGGTGAGCGTGATGGCCCGGGTTCCTGAGCGGCTGGTAGAGGTGTGGGCCGCACGACGGGCAGGGGGGCCAGGCAAATCGGGCTCCGGCTGGGTGGTGGGCGAGCGGGGAGTACTCACGGCCTGGCATACCGTGAAGGAGTCCGATGGGCCGGGAGGGGAGCTGCAGTCCCGGCCAGGCAGATCGGGCAGGGACGAGGACTGGTTCGACTGCACCGTGCGGTGGTCCGATCCTGAGCTGGATGTGGCGCTGCTCAAGGTCGTCGACCGGAGGTGGCGGGCGCCGGATTGTCCGTGTGAGTTGGCGAACGTCGGCGATCAGCCGCTGAGGTGCGATGTCGTCGGTTTCCCCGAGTCGGAGTCGCGCCCGAACGGCATTCCGGACACCGAGCAGGCCTACGGCACGTTGCTGCCGGCCGGTGGAGGGAGGAGCGGACGCGTCCGATTCGATGTGAGCACCACCAAGCCCAAAACAGCCGCGCTGTGGCAGGGCATCTCCGGAGCGGCAATCCGGGACCAGCGGAACAGGCGCCTGATGGCGGTGGTCACAGACACGCACCCGAACAGAGGGCAAGGACGTCTGTTCGCCACAGCGATCACGGATATCGCCGCGGACGAGGGCTTCGAGCAAGCGCTGCGCGACGTCGGCCAGGAGCCCAGGCTGGCGGCCACAGGATCCCAGCCCGCAACAAGCAGGGAGCGCGGCGATCATCGGAAGAGTCAGCGTGAGCTGCGCGGGAGGAAGCTATTGGCTGACCTCTCCGTACAGCTCGGGCACAGGGAGCCCCCGGCGCGACTGGCAGCCGTGTACGGGTTGGCGGGGCTGGCCGACGATTGGGGCAGAGCCGGGGAGAACCAGCAGCGCCAGACCTGTATCGATATCCTGTGCGGTCACCTGCGGATTCCGATCACCCCTTTTCCTGGTGACAATGCACCACCCAAGAAGCTGAGGGTGTGGCGGGCCAACCACGAGGTCCGGCATGCCATCATCGGGCTGATCCGCGACCACCTGCGCAAGGACGCGCACACCTCGTGGCGATCGTGCGATTTCGACTTCACCAAGGCCCGATTCGACGGCGGCAGCTTCAGGGACGCCGAATTCTCCGGGTGGGTAAAGTTCCACGGCGCGGAATTCCGCGCGGGCGACGGTATCGATGTGACCTTCGAGGGCGCAACGTTCAGCCCTGGCTGCCGAGTGGAGTTCTGGGGAGCCACCTTCGCCGGCAGTCATCCGATCATTTTCCGGAACACGGAATTCGCGGGCGGCTCGGTGATGTTTCAGGACGCCCAGTTCGAAGCGAAGACCGTGGCGTTCGACGGCGCCCGATTCACTGGTGCCGACGTGAGCTTCAGAGGGGCCACATTCAAGCAGGGCACCGTCACCTTCAATCCGAGCGATCAGGGCCACGTAGAATTCGCACAAGAAAAGGTTGACTTCAGCGGCGCCCACTTCCAAGGCGGCAAGATCACATTCCGGCACGCACTGTTCAACGGAGCCACCGTCCTTTTCGGCGGCACCTACACCGACGCCACGATCGGCTTCTGGGACACCGGGTTCAAGAACGGCCGGATCAGCTTCGAAAACGCCTCCTTCGACCTCGGCACAGGCCTCACGAGCTTCGGCGGCGCCTCATTCGTCGGAGCGACCGTGGACTTCACGAAGGCCACGTTCAACGGCGGCGAGGTCGATCTCCGCGAGGCGGGCGACTGGAGCCACCCGCCGATACTTCCGCCAGGAGGCCGACCGGGACTGCTACTCCCGCCGGAGGTTCCCTGAGGTCGCCGACGCCCCGACGGAGGTCCGGGGACCGTTGCCGCCGGCGCAGTGGCGCCCGCCGCGCAGGACGACCACCACTCCCGCCGGGGGCGAGGCGCGCGATCAGTGACCCAGAACGCCGCGGATCCAGCCGTCCACCGTGCCGGTCAGGTCGTGCTGCCCGGCCGCATGGTCCAGCAGGAACGTGCGCACCGAGTCGCCGCTGTGGAACATGCCGCGCTTGTCGAACTCCAGCACCACCTCGACCCGGTGCGGGTCGGTGACGAAGGACAGCTCGATCTCGTTGCAGCGCCGCGCGAACTGAGGTGCCGCCTTGTACTCGATCTCCTGGTAGAACGGCAGCGTCTGGCCCGTGCCGTGGATCCGGCCGGCCTCCAGGTCGGCCCGGTGGAAGTGGAAGCCGAGCGCCGCCAGCGCCTCCAGCACCCGCTGCTGCACCGGCAGCGGCTGCACCGCGATCGGGTCGGTGTCCCCGCGGTCCAGCTGGCCCGCGATGTCGACGTCGGTGCGCACCCCGAGCACCATGCCGGTCAGGTGGTGGCCCCCGATCGCGGTCAGCGGCGTCTCCCACGGCACGGGGAAGGCGAACGGGACGGCGCGCCGTTCTTCGGCCGCCAGCCGCAGCGGGCCGCAGACCTGCACCCGGGCGAACTCCTTGACGGTGTGGCTCTCGCCGTCCTCGTGCTCGACCTCGACCCGGGCGGCCAGGCAGAGCGTGATGCCGTTGATCTCGGCGTCCCGACTGCCGCCGACCAGTTCGACCTGGCCGTGCACGGTGCCACCGGGATGGACGGTCGGGGTGGACAGCACCGTGTCGACGGTGGGTCCGCCGACGCCCAAGGCACCGAGAAGCCGCTTGAACACCATTCGGGGACACTCCTCACATCACCGGGAACCGAGCGCACCGATCGTACTTTGCCTGCGCTTTGCCATCGACCGGAGGGCATGCGACAGCACCTCGGCATCCGTCCGCAGCGCACCGCGTCACCTCGGTTCTGCTCCAGCGGCGTCGGACGTCGGCGTCCCGGACGCTCCGGAGCACGAGGACGACCGAGTACGGGCGGTGCCCAGCGCCCCCAGGCCCTGCCGGTGGCCAGCGGGAGAGGCCGTCGAGCGCTTCGGCGGGGTACAACACCGGCCGGGTCAGGAGGCGGTCGTCGGCTCGTCGGACGTTGATCACCACGCCCAGGGAGGTCGAGCAGAGCACGCCCTGCGCCCCGAGGCCCGCATCCTGTCGGACGGCCTCGGCGGCGACGGGCAGGCGCGGCGGGCCCCGGAGGAGCTCGGCGGCGCCGAGGCGGCGGTGTTCGCCCAGCGCACCCGACTTCGATCCGCGCGTCGTCTCCGACCCCGGCTGCCCCTTGTTCCGTGATCCTGCCAGTGCCTTGCCGATCAGTCGGAATAAGAGCCGCACTGGAAGAGTTCAGCCGAAGAGGAACGGGCGAACGCCCGTCGTGCCTTTCCTGGACACTCGGCGACTCCGACGGGCAGCGCCACGACAGGCCCCCGATCTGGGAGTTCGACGACGAGGACGGCCCCTTCTGGAAGCAATGCCGGGTAGATGCTGCACTTGAACGAGTGTCGTCGGAGGACGGGCTCGTCTCACCTCGTGTAGACCGCGTCGCAGGTGCCGCGACATGATGTGCGGATGACGGAGAGTGGGGCGGATCTGCTGGCTTTGTTGCGTGACCTCGACGACCCGCAGTGGCTCGAGTGGCCGGCGGGGTACGACCGGAACGCCGTTGCCGCGCGGTTCGGTGAGCTGGTGGTGCGCCTCGAAAGCGACTTCACGGTTCGGTGCGGGGCTGAGCGGGATACCCAGGATTCCAGCGAGTACGGGCGTGTCGTCGTGCCCGCCGAAGCCACCGCGTGCGGGACCCGGATCGTCGTCTGCGTCAGCAAGTTCGGGTTTCTCGTCGGTGCACCGAGAACGTCGCGCAAGCCCGTTCCACCGCTGCGCCGCCCGTCGGCGAGTTGGCGCAGCGTCGACACCTTTTGACGATCCGTCTCCTCATCCGCCAGGAGCCGCTGACCGCAAGGCTGCGGCTTCTAAGCTCCCCAGCTGAAAGCGGCCGCCTGCTCCCGAGAGCAACTGGCCGATACGGGAGGGGAATTCAGTGATCAAGACGCGCACTCTTGCCACGGCCGCCGCCACGGCGCTGCTCGCGCTCGGCGGCGCCGCCACGCCGGCCTCGGCGGCACCGGCTCCGAACGGGCCCACCATTGCCGGCGTGCAGACCATCACCGGCAGCCCGGACGGCGCAGGCGCCATCGGCGGAAGCTGCCCGGCTCCTGTCGGTAACGGTGCGCCCGCCGCACCCTATCTGTGTGGCACGAATGTCCTTCGCCTTGACTGGACGGGCGGCCGGTTCGAGTACGTGCTCCTCGGAACCGACCGCCGGGTCTGGCACACCTACCAGACCACCGCGAACGGACCGTGGACCAGCTGGGACCTCTTCGGCGACAGCAGCGACGTCCAGAACGGCGTCTGGGTCAAGGACGTCTACGGAGCCCCCAGCGTGGTGGTGACCGGCAGCCTCGGCGGCCGCTGGTGCAACAGCCTCAACAGCAGCGGCACGTGGACCAACTGGTACCACTGCCCGCCGTCCGTCTGACAACCGGGTGATCACCGGTTCGTGAAGTCGCCGGCGAGGAGGCGAGGAGGCGAGCCGCCCCGGCCCCGACAGGGCCACCGGTTTCGATCTCCTCGCCGGCGAGGCCGGGCAGCCGTCGCCAGAGCACTCACGCCGGGCCCGGCCGCCCTGCCCCCGGACAGCCGTCCCCTGCCCGCTCGCGCCGCCTATGACGAACTCCTCCCCTCCCGCCGGAGCATCCCCGGATCGGCCCCGCCTGCGAGGCGGTTGACCCGTCGTCCTGGTCCCGGGGGTGGGTGGCCAGTGGCCCGCTCTGGCTGCGACGAGGCATCCCGCGATCCCCGGCGTTCCGGTCCAGGGGGTCGAGGGCGGAGGGTCCGCCGACGGTGGCGAGGGCTTCGAGTGCGCCGGCTCGCGCTCTGGGCGCCGGGGCGGGTCGGCGACGTGCCTGTTGCAGGGCGCAGCATGGGAAGGGCGGGCGGGGGCCGACTGGCTTCGGCCCCTGCCCGCCCGCACGACTACCGCCACCATGGGGACGCGCAGCGTAGCCTTGACGGGGAGGGCCGGTCTCGCGGACGGCACTCGGGTGTACTGCTCGTCGGCATCGGCCGGCCGGTGGCCGAGGGCTTCCCGTGCTCGGCACCCCAGATCGGAGCACGATCATGACTATGCCCGGGTTCCACGCTGAAGCATCCGTCTATCGCAACACCGGCTCCTACAGGGCGGGCCTACCGGAGCACTGCAGCGCCACCGACCGGATCGTCCCCATGTGGCACATCCCTACCTGCTACGAACTCCGTGAAACATGCGAAAACAGATGCAACTCCACGATCCTGCCACCTGACCTCACGGAATACGACGCGTGCATGAACGCGTGCGGCGACGATCTCACCGCCTGCCTGGAGGCCCACCAGCCGTGAAAGGGGTTCGCGCAGGGCGCCGTTGGGCAGCCTGCGGCCCGTGGGAAGGACGGCAGCAGGGTGAGACGCCCGTGCCCGGGCCCCTGCCCGGACCACACTGACCCGCACCGCCAAGACCTGGGACTGCCTGGACAGTCCGCACGGGGCGCAGGCCGTCGCCGCCCTCATCGCGGCACGGTGTCCGGGCGGCGAGGCGACGCGCACAAGCTGCGGCGCTATGAGGCGGTGTGGCGGTGGGCAAGGACCCCGGAGGCAGGAGCCAGGGCGCGATGGATTGCGGGCAGGGCGCGCGTCGGCGTTGTGCAACCGATCGGCGTAGTCGTGGGGGCGGAGCGTCTGGATGATAAGAGACATGCACACTTTCCGTAGTCGAAAGACTTCTCTGAGTTGTGGCGTCGTCGGTGCTGTGGCGGTCATGTCCGTGCTGCCGTGCAGCCCGGCCGTGGCGGCCTCGCCCGTCGCTCCTGCCGCGGTGCCGCACGGCGAGCAGGCCTTCACCCCGGGGATCTACACCTTCGTGGTTCCGTCCGGGGTCACGCAGATGACCATCCGCGTCTGGGGCCGCGGCGGCGCCGGGGCGGGCGGCGGCGGAGGCGGTGGCGGCGGGGGCGGCGGAGGCGGTGGCTACTACGCGATCCTGGTCACCAGCCCGGTCATGGGGGGTGGCGGGGGCGGGGGCGCCGGTGGCGGGGGCGGGGGCGCCGGTGGCGGGGGCGGGGGCGCCGGTGGCGGGGGCGGGGGCGCCGGTGGCGGGGGCGGGGGCGCCGGTGGCAGCGGCGGTAGCGGGGGCGGCGGAGGCGGAAGCGGGGGCTACTCGGAGTGCACCACCACCGTCGCGGCGGGCCAGACCTTCCGCATCCTCGTCCCCGGATCCGGCCGTCAGAGCGCCGGTGGCGGCGGTGGAGCGGGCGGTGGCGGCGGCGCCGCGGGAGACGCCCTCACCAGCGGCCAGGCCGGCACCGGGGGCGCGGGCGGGGGCGGGGGCGGTGCCGACACCTTCATTACGCTCGCCCAGGTCTCGGGGCCCAACACCAGGGTCACCGCGCGCGCCGGTGGTAACGGGAGCGCCGGACGCCCCGGCCCCGGGGGCGGCGCGGGGCAAGGAGGGGAGAACGGCAAGCTCGGCGGTTCGGGCGGCGCGGGCGGTTCGGGCGGCGCTTCCGGCGGCCTCAGCGGTGTAGGCAGTTCCGGCGGCGGAGGCCGCAGCGACGCGGGGCGCTGTTCCGGCACGGGCTCGGCGTTGCCCGGCAGCTCCGGGACCACCGGCCCGGCCGGTGCCGCAGGCGCCGGCGGTGTCACCGGCGGTCAGGGCACGGCAGGTCGGCCCGGTTCGGGCGAGCGCGGCGGCACGGGCGGCACCGGCGGGGCGGGCGGCGCCGGGGGCGTACCGCCGACGACGACTGTCACCCCGCCCGCCGGCACCGGCGCCGGCGGAAGCGGGGGAAGCGGCGGCACCGGCGGCACGGGGGGCCAGGGAGGAAACGGCGGCGGCCCGTCCCCCAACCCGAGCCCACAGTCGGGCAGCACCGGCGCCGGCGGCAGCGGCGGCCAGCAGGGCAGTCCGGGCGGCCCCGCCTACGCCCTGATCAGCTGGTAGGACTTGCGGTTCGGGGCCGCAGCCTTGGACGCCGGGCGGCATCCCGCCGCGCCGGACAACCGGAAGACCCGGACCACGGCCCTCATGGTCTGGCCACCGGAACCCCAGGACGGGCCCGGCTCCTTCGGGAGCCGGACCCGCATCGATTCCCGGATTCCCGGAATCGCACGGCAGTTCCGACTGTCACCCCGGCTGTCCGGTCTCACTGATCATGGCGGACGCGGCCGTGTCCGCCGCGTGGCCCTCACCGCGGCCCGCGGCAGCGAGGCCCTGACACCGTGAGGTCGTCCGGCATCCGGTGCTATGGGCCCGCGGTCTTCAGAAGTCCTCCTCGCCGGCAGTCCGCGTGGCCCACGCCGCGCAGCAGCAAGCCGAGCGAGAGCATCGCGGACAAGCTGAGCAGCACCGTGGGACGGTACCTGGCACCTCGTCGCCTTCGCGGTCCCCGAGACCGCTCGCACCGCCCGCGACGCCCTGCGAGCCGCTCTCACCCGGCTCGGCGGCGCACCCGTGCAGGGTGGCGTCTATGTCAGCGCCGGCGCCTGGGAGCCCTACGTCGAAGACCAAGCCCGCCACCTCGATGTCCTCGACCACCTCACGCTGTTGACCACGGACGACCTGCGCCACGGCAACGAACACGACCCCGCCGCGATCGCCCGCGCCCTATGGCCGCAGGAGGAGATCGCCGACCGCTACCAGCGACTTGCCCGCGTCGCCCGACCGCGGCTGCGCCGACTCCAGGAGAACGCTCACCTCCCCGGCCCCCAGCGGCTGACGATCGCGGTCGAACTGGCCGCCGAATTCACCCGCGCCATGGAGCCCGACCCCCTCCTGCCGCCGGAACTGCTGCCCCAGCCCTGGCCCGGCACGCAGGCCCGTGAACTCGTCGCGCAATGCTGGTCGCTCCTGGACAGGCACACGGAAGAGAACGAGCGAATCAGCCTCTTCCAGCTCTACCGCGACGCGATCCGCCCAGCAGCTGCCGCCGGCTGAGGCCCGCGACGCCGACCGGCTCGAACGGGCCGTGCAGCACGGCCGCGGGGCCGGCGGCGCGGGCGGCCGGGACGACGCCCAGCGCGCTGAGCAGCCGCCGCAGGGGCGGGCGTCCGGCGGCCGTGGCGGCGGTGCACCCGGCCGGACCGTGCCCCGCAGCCGGGACACGACCTGAGCTCGTCCTCCGGTGTCCCGTTTCAACCGTTGCCGGCAGTTCTCGGCCGCGATGAGCTGGGGCTTGTTGGCCCCGCACGCGCGGAGGTGACCCGGCCGCGAGGTCGGGTCTCGGCTCAGTGCGACCAGTAGGTGTCCTCGGTGTCCGGTCGCAGGGGTGAGAGCGGGCGGGCGTAGTCCGGGGCGTACGCGATGTCGCCGCCGCTGACGGACATGGTGAGGGTGAGCGTCCGGTCCGGTTCCGGCGAGAGCGCGACCCATACGGCGACTCCCTCCGGGGTCTCGGCGCTGAGGTAGTCCGGGCCCTCATCCGGGGTGCTCGGGGTCCACACCGAGGGCTTCTGCCGGTAGCCGTGCAGCTTCCACTCGGCTTCGATGCCGTTCCGCAGCTCCTGCCGATGGGAGGCACTGATCCTGGTACGGGCGGTGAACCGACGGTCGACGGTGGACAGCTTGCTCGGTGTGCCGTCCGAACGCGGCTCGTACCGGTTGACGGTACAGCCCCTGTCGCTCAGCACGAGGCTGGGGCTCAGGCCCCCCAGCGTGTCGTGGACGGTCTGCTCGCTGAGCGCGTGGAACTGCTCCGGGGTGTGGCGGACCTTCTCGGGTCCGGACTTGGACGCGTAGTCGTCGGAGCCGATGGACCACCACACGGCGATCTGGAACGCGAACATCGCCCCGATCGGGGCAGCCAGACCCGCCACTGCCACCAGAGCCGCCTTCACCAACTTCTTGCCGGACAACCCCAACCCCCCTTGCTGCACGTCGTACGGCCACCGTATGTGCCCGGCCCGGCCCGACTCCTGAGCATCCGTACTCAAAGAAGGCCACCCGGCGCCGCCCGACCTCAGCCGCAACAGCGGGGCGGCCTGGTGGCGGATGGTCCGCTCCGCCCGGGCGGAGGCACCGGGGCAGTAGGGCCGAGCTCGGTCGACGGCCCTGGACGCCGACCTGTACCGGATCGGGTAAACCCCTTGAACACCCGGGGCCCCCGTCCCCTACGGTGTCCGTGATCACCGTGCGCGAACCGTTGGCGCCGTGTGCCAGACCGGGGGATTTGACCATGCACTTCAGCGTGCTCGGCCCGCTGCTCGTCCGTGTCGGCGACCAGGAGCGGGCCGTCGGCGGCGCCAAGGTCCGCACCTTGCTCGCCGTGCTCCTGCTGGAGCCTGACCGGCCCGTCGGGCCGGACCGGCTGAAGGCCGCCCTCTGGGGCGACCGCCCGCCGGCTTCGGCGAGCGCCTCGCTGCACAACATGCTGGCCCGCCTGCGCACCCAGCTGGGAGACGAGCTCGGCGAGCGCCTGCGTTCCACCCCGCTCGGCTACCTCCTGAAGGTCGCCGAGGGCGAACTGGACGCCCGGGTCTTCGGCCTGGGCGTCGAGCGAGCCCGCGAGGCTCTGCTGCGCGAGGACTGGGAGGCCGTACGGCGGGAGTCGGCGGCGGCCCTCGCCCTGTGGCGCGGGGAGCCGCTGGCCGAGTTCCCGGACCTCCCCCAGGCGCAGACCCCGCGCCGGCAGTGGCAGGAGGCCCACCTGCAGGCCCTGGAGTGGCGCATCGAGGCGGAGCTGCGCCTCGGCCTGGTCCAGGGCCTGGTACCCGAGTTGACCGCCCTGGCGGGCGAGCACCCGCTGCACGAGGCCTTCCACGCCCAGCTGATGCTCGCCCTGCACCGCCTCGGGCAGCGCTCCGAGGCCCTCGCCGTCCACCAGCGGCTGCGCCGCGCCCTGGCCGAGGAGCTCGGCATCTCGCCAGGGCCCGGCGTCCGGAGGGTCCACGAGCGGGTCCTGCGGGACGAAGCCGACACACCCGGGGCACCGGCCGGGCCCGTCCGCCCGCCGGCCCAACTGCCCGCGGCCATTTCCGACTTCACCGGCCGCCAGGCTCACCTGCGGACCCTGACCGACCTCCTCGGGGCCGAGCCTGACGCCCCCGGCCGGCCCGCCGGCGGCCTCCCCCGGATCGCCGTCGTCTCCGGCATGGGCGGCATCGGCAAGACCGCCCTCGCCGTCCAGGCCGCCCACGCCGTCCGGCACCACTACCCCGACGGCCAGCTGTACGCCGACCTGCGCGGCTTCGGCGCCGCCCCCGCCCGCGACCCGCACGAGCTGCTCGCCGCGCTCCTCGCCGCCCTGGACGAGCGGCCCGGGGGCCGCGGCGCCCCGGCAAGGCCCCTGCCCGAGCACACCGACGACCGGGCCGCCCTGCTGCGCACCGCCCTCGCCGAGCGCCGCGTCCTGCTGGTGCTCGACAACGCCCGCGACGCCGCCCAGGTGGAGCCCCTGCTGCCGGGCGGCTGCCGCAGCGCGGTGATCGTCACCTCGCGCCACAGCCTCCCCGAGCTCCCGGCGGGCGCCCGGATCTCCCTCGCGCCGCTCGACGTCGAGGAGCAGCGCGCCCTCCTGTCCCGGCTCTGCGGCCCCGAACGCGTCCGGCAGGACCCGGACGGCGCGATGCGTCTGCTGTCCGCCTGCGCGGGCCTGCCGCTGGCCCTGCGGATCACCGGTGCCCGGCTCTCCTCCCGCCCGGCCTGGACCCTGGGGACCCTGGCCGAGCGCCTGGACGACAGCCGGGGGCGGCTGCGCGCGCTGTCGGTGGGGCGGCTGGCCGTCGACACCACCTTCGCGACCAGCTACCTCGCGATCCGCGACAGCGGGGACCCGCTGGAGCGCGAGGCCGCACGGGCCTTCCGGCTGCTGGGCCTGTGGGCGGGCCACACCCTGGGGGTCGAGGCCTCGGCCGCCCTGCTGGACCGCTCCCGCGAGCACACCGCCGACCTGCTCGAACTGCTCGCCGACGTCCACCTGGTGCAGACACCGGAGCCGTGGCGCTACCGCTTCCACGACCTGCTCGGGGAGTTCGCCGCCGAGCGCGCCCTCCAGGAGGAGTCCGCCGAGGCGCGCGACGCGGCCGCGCTGCGGCTGGGCGTCTGGTACGCGCTCGCTCTGGAGGCCGCCGGGACGGTCATCGACGCGCCCGCGGGAACGCCGCGCCTGGCCGAGTACCCCGCCGCGCCGGTGCCCGTCCTCACCGACCCGCAGCACGCCCTGGACTGGTGCCGGCGGGAACTGCCCGTCATCAAGGAGGTGATCCGCCGGGCCGCGGGCTCCTCCCGCCCCGACCTCACCTGGCGGCTCGCGATCTGGCTCATGGGGTACGGGCACACGTTCTGGTGGACGGGCGAGTGGGACGCCTGCCTGCACCTCGCCCTGGAGTCCGCCCGGGAGCACGGCGACCTGCTCGGCCAGGCGTGGACGCTGCGCAGGCTCGGCACGTCCCACGGGATGGCCTTCCGCAACGACGAGGCGATCGAGGCCCTCGAAGCGGCCCTCGACCTCTTCGAGGTACTGGACGACAACCCCTGCAAGGCCAGCCTGCTCGCGTACCTCTCCATGGCGGTCGGCCAGCAGGGCCGGTACGGGCAGGCCCTGGCGTACGCACAGGCCGCCTGGAAGCTTCACCAGGAGACCGGGGAGGAGGAGGGCTGGCTCGGCGTGCGATCGGCCCTGGCGGGAGCGCACCTGCTGAGCGAGGACTTCGAAGCCGCCCACACGCACTTCCGCGCGGTCCTCGAAGGCTGCCGGGCCCTGGGCAACCTGACGCACGTCGCCATCACGCTGGCCAACGTCGGCGACTGCCTGCGGGGCCTCGGCCGGCAGGAGGACGCCTTCGCCGCCCTCGACGAGTCCCTAACACTGCGCCGCCGCCTGGGGGCCATGAGCGGCATCGCCGACTGCCTGATCATCACCGGGCGGGCCCACGCCCATTTCGGCCGGCTCCCGCAGGCCCGTACCTGCTTCGAGCAGGCGGCGGAGATCAGCCGGGACCACCACATCCCGGCCCTGCTCCAGCAGAGCCTCGACGGACTCGATCTGCTCCGCGACGTCCGGCGCTGAACGCGAGTGCGCCGCCCGGGGGTTGAGGCCCCCGGGCGGCGCGGGCCGTCCGGTCAGCCGGTGGGCACGCCGGTGGCCACCTGGCCGAGGTCGCTCCAGCCCCCGTGGCCGTCGCCGCCGTTCCAGGCGTAGATGTGGGCGGCGTTGGACGGGGTGTCGGTGAGGACGTAGTCCGCGTTGCCGCCGCCGTTGAAGTCGGCGAACTGGACCAGGTCCTGGTTCGTCGTCAGGCCGGAGGCGACCTGGCCGAGGGCCACCCAGCCGCCGCCGGTGTCGCCACCACGGTTCAGCCAGACCCGTACGGCGCCGCCGGGGTCGACGACGGCGTAGTCGGCCTTCCCGTCGCCGTCGAAGTCCGCGAGGCGGACGCGGCCGGGATCGGTGGTGAGCCCGGTGGCCACCTGGCCGAGGGGCTGCCAGCCGCCGTGCCCGTCGCCGCCCCTGTTGAGGTAGACCTGCACCGAGCCGTCCGCGTTGACGACTTCGTAGTCGGCCCTGCCGTCGCCGTCGAAGTCCGCGAGCTTCACCCGGGCGGCGTCGGTCGTGAGACCGAGGGCGACCTGGCCGTAGTCCTGCCAGCCCCCGTGCCCGTCCCCGCCCTTGTTCAGCCAGACGTGCACCGAGCCGTCCGGGTTGACCACCTCGTAGTCGGCCCTGCCGTCGCCGTCGAAGTCGGCGAAGCGTACCCGGCTGACGTCCGCGGTGGTTCCCGTGGCGACCTGGCCGTAGTCCTGCCAGCCGCCGTGCCCGTCGCCGCCACGGTTCAGCCAGACGCCGACCGCACCGTTGGCACCGACGGTGAGGTAGTCGGCCCTGCCGTCGCCGTCGAAGTCGGCGTACCGGACGTGGCCCAGCCCGCCCGAGTCGTTGGCGGCGTTGGACGCCACGGACGCCTTGGCCGCGCCGGCGGAGTACGCCTGGTCCAGTCCGGTGTAGAACGCCTGCGCCATCCGCTGGAGGCCGCTGTCGTTGGGGTGGAGGCGGTCGGCCATCTCGGAGGGCGTCAGGGCCGGCGGGTCCAGGTAGCGGAAGCTGTTCCCCGCCTGGGCCTCGACCGCCTGCAGCTGCCGGGCCCGGTCGTTGAAGGTGGACGGCGGGACCTTGAGACCCTCGGTCGTCGGGATCACGCCCTCCATGACCACCGCGACGCCGGGCCGGTCCGCGAAGATCCGGTCGAGGAGGGCCTTGAGGCGCTCGGGCGCATGGGCCGGGTCGGTGCTGCGGTCAAGGTCGTTGACCCCGATGTGCAGCAGGACGACGTCCGGGCGGGCCTCGGCGAGCCACTGGTCGATCCCGGCGCGGATGTCGTCGATCATGAAGCCGGAGTGGCCCTCGTGGGCGAGGCCGGGCAGCTGCCCGCCGGCCTGGGAACCGACGTAGCGCACGGTGTAGCGGGACTGGCCGGCGACCAGGCTCCACAGCGGGGCCCGGTAGGACGATCCGGTCGAGCTGCCGGCGCCCGCGGTGATCGAGTCTCCCAGCGGCATGACGCGCAGCGAGGGCACCGCGGGCGTGACGGTGGCGGCCGTCGTCGCGGCGTGTGCGGCCGGGGCGGCTGGGGCAGCGTGTGCGGCCGGGGCGGCGGCCACGCCGGCCACGCCCAGTGCGGTGCTCAGGCCGAGCAGCAGGATGCGTTTCAAGATTCCCCCCAGGGCGTACGTGTGGTGGTCGATGCGGGAGCGGGGGCTTCGGCTGACGGACCGAAGCCCCCTGGGTGACGGGGTGACGCGGTTCAGGCGCCACACGGTTCAGGCGCCGGTGGCGACCTGACCGAGACTGGTCCACCCACCGTGGCCGTCGCCACCGTCGTTGCGGTAGACGCTGACCGAGCTGTTCGGGTTGGTGGTGATGTAGTCGCTCCTGTGGTCACCGGTGAAGTCGGCGAGGACGACCGCGTTCTGGTCGGTGGTCAGGCCCGAGGCGATCTGGCCGTAGTCGGCCCAGCCGCCGTGGCCGTCGCCGCCACGGTTCAGGTAGGTGATGATCGAACCGTTGGCGCCGATGGCACTGTAGTCCGCCCGGCCGTCGCCGTCGATGTCGGCGAAGCGCACCCGGCTCGGGTCGGTGGTCAGGCCCGAGGCGATCTGGCCGTAGTCGGCCCAGCCGCCGCCGGTGTCGCCGCCACGGTTGACGTAGGTGATGATCGAGCCGTTGGCGCCGATGGCGTTGTAGTCCGCCCGGCCGTCGCCGTCGATGTCGGCGAAGCGCACCCGGCTCGGGTCGGTGGTCAGGCCGCTGGCGACCTGGCCGAGGAGCTGCCAGCCGCCGTGGCCGTCGCCCCCGCGGTTCAGGAAGACCTGCACCGAGCCGTCGGCGTTGATGCAGATGTAGTCGGCCAGCCCGTCCCCGTCGAAGTCGGCGAAGCGCACCCGGGCGGCGTCCGAGGTGACACCGCTGGCGACCTGGCCGAGGGACTCCCAGCCGCCACCGGTGTCGCCGCCGCGGTTCAGCCAGGCGTTGGCCGCGCCGTTGGAGCCGACGGTGATGTAGTCGGCCCTGCCGTCGCCGTCGAAGTCCGCCCACTTCACCCGGCCCGTGCCCGCGTCCGTGCCGGCGTGGTGGTCCGGGACCCGCCTGATCATGCGCCACTGGGCGTTGCTGCCCTGGAAGCCCGGCATGCACGCCGGGGTCTGCCCGTTGAGGACCTTCAGGTAGCAGCCGCTGGTGCTGTTGATGGTCGTCCAGTCACCCGTGGTGGAACCGAACTGCCAGGCGAGGTGGTAGTCGCTGGTGTTGCAGCCCACGGACAGGGCGTTGCCGTAGGAGTCCGTCGCCAGGCAGGAGCCGCGGGTGTTGAGGTCGACGAGGTGGTTGTGGTCGCTGACGCCGAACCACTGGTCATCGCTGCTGCCGCAGGGGCGGAGCTCCATCTGGTACGGGTTCACGTCGGACGACGCCTCGATGCACAGGCCCGTCGCCTGGTTCTGGATCTCGAACGCGTAGTAGGGCTGCTGCGCGGACGCCTGCCCCACGGAGAACGTCAGGCCGGTCAGCGTCATGGCGGCGACGGTCACGGCCGCCCTGATGCGGCGGAGTCGGAGGATTGCGGTTTTCACGTGTCCTGCCTCTGGCGTTGGGATCGCGCGCCCGGCCCCGACCATTCGCTGCGGGGCCCGGTCACGCGGGGACGGCCACAAAGCTGGCAGGGCGGGCCAACAGCGGCCCAACAACGCAACAACCGTCCTCCGCTGCGGGCGGGGTGGCGATCCGGACGGCACGGGGGATGCTCGTCATCGTCACACTGCCGGGACTGGTCCAGCCGGCCTGGTCCGGTCGAAGATGCCGACCGTCAGGGTCGGCTGACCCCCGCCTGCGCGGAGCGGACCTCGGTCCGCAGCACGGTCGGCGCGCTCGGCGAAACAACGCGGCGCGACGGCTCGTACTATGTGGTAGCCGCCAGGGGAGCTCGGGCCAGTCCGGCCCGTGTGCGTCGCAGCAGCTCCAGGGCCATCGATTCGCCCGAAGTATCCGTACCGAGAAGGCGGTTCGCGTGCAGGTGCACGTAGCTGCGGCACAGTTCGTCGCGGGAGCACCAAAGGGCCTGGTCACGGTGCAGTGAGTCGATCAGGTCGATGGCTGGCGCGAGTGCTGGGCGCCGTGTGCTCAGCAGGCGGGACACCTCGCCTTCGATGGGAAGGGCACCGCCCAGGGCCTGGCGCAGCGCTCGCTGGCGCTTTCGGTACTCAGAGCCCCCGAGACGCGGTGGTAGCGGGCTGCCATAGGAGAAGGCCGCTCTCTCCTTGGGGGACAGGCCCAGACCGGCGAGCAGGTCGTCAATGCTGATCACGGCCAGCTCCAGCAGGTCGACGCCGAGCCGACCTTCGGTGCTCGCTCGCAGCATGTCGGCGACGCTCGGGCTGTCGGCCATGAACAGGCTCTCTGCGGCCGCCGTTCCTTCCTCGCCTCCGTACCGCTCGACTTCACGCTCGTATGTGTCGAACGAGAACCTCGTACAGAAGCCGTCGGCCCGCAGCTTGGTGGCCCAGGCGCACACGTGCTCCATCAACGGTCCGATGAGCGTGGACGAGTCTCCGTGGAAGCGGAGGCGTACATGGCGCTCCGGGTCTGCGTAACGCACGAAGAACCAGCCGTCCGAGAGACCGGACTGGGTGGCGTACTCGCCGAAACCGCGTAGTGGGCCGCCGATCAGGTCGTCCTCGTGCCGGGGATCGCAGTAGAGCTTCAGATACAGCCAGTCGCTGCCCGGTGAGCGCAGCCTCGCCTCGGGCCCGACTACATGCACGACGGCGGGCGGGTTGCTGCCGCCCCGTTCGCTGCCCCGCCGGGTGAGAGGTGCGACGATCTCGCACATGTGGCCACCGTCCACCCCGGGCAACCAGGCATGCTCCGGTCCAGGCATGGCTTCCTGCAGCAGGGCGGACTGTCCGGCCGGAACCGTCGTGAGTTCCTCCCGGAGCAGCTCGACGTCCTGTGCGTCGTCGAGGTCGAGAAGTAGGCGGTTGTCACTGACGGCCAGGTAAACGTGGCGGGGGACGTCCCAGCTGCTCCGCCACACCGACAGCGCCGCCGGGAAGCGGTCGGCGGAGCCGGGGCGGAGGTCGCCCGCGGGGTCGAGCCGCCACTGGGCGGGGGCGAGAACGGTCCGGCCCCTGTGCACCCGGGGCAGGAACGCGAGGCCCGCCGCCGGCCCCCAAGAGAACGTGGTGAACTGGCAGCGGCCGTCATGAGCGGCTTCGAGCAGGAACCTGGCGGTCGCGGGTGCCCTCATGGTGTTGAGCATGTGGCCCTGAACCCCGATGACCTCGACTCCGCCTGTGGGCCAGCTGATGACGAAGCGACCGGATCTGAGACCGACGACGAGTTCGCGAACGGGTATGACGTTCTGTGTCGGCACGCCGGGCCAGGTATCGATGAGGACCTCTTGGGCCCGGATCGCGGGCCTCAGCGAGACGTTCGCGGACCGTGGTGGGTCGGGTGCGTAGACCACCTCGGCGATCAGCGCTTCCTGTTCGTGTTCCTGCTCGTTTCGTGCCAATTCCGCCAGCGCGTTGCAGGCGGGTGCACCAAGGAGCCCGGCGAACCTCCCGAGGTTGCGGCCGGCGGCCGGTGCACCGAGATTGGGTCCGACAACGAGCTGGAAGTCCCCTTTGTCGATGGCCGCCGGGGATGTGGCTGCGAGGAGGAACGACAGGTCGAGTGAGGGCGGAATGCAATCTTCGACGAGATCCGACGTGGCCAGCCGGTCGATGGCCTCGTCGCTGAGTTCCACCACCATGCGGCGTTCGCGGTTCGCCTCCAGAGCGAGGTCGAGCAGAAGCTGGTCACGCCGACGGTAACTGGCGGTCCGTTCGCCGCGTGCAGCATACGCAGAGGGTGCCCCGAGGCCCGTTGAGGGATCGAGGAGCTCCAGCAGAGGAACCCGATGGTGAGACCCGTACCGGGTCTCGAAGGCCCGGCGGTAGGCATCCATGTGCGGCATTCCCTCGGGGAAGGCGCTCAGGCGTAGGAGCAGCTCGGCGGCCGAGGCCGCTTCAGCAGCCACCGAGTTGTGGAGAGCGGTGGCTCGGAGTGAGAGCGCCGTGTCGGTCTGCAGGAGCTTCGCCGTGCTCGTCGGGCCTGGGTGCAGATCACTCATGCGGTTGAGCAGAGCCGGCAAGCGCTCCGCCCTCCGGCCGAGAGGGAGCTGGTCCCATCGGTGGAACTCATCGGCCAGTCGGGCCATCTCCCTGGCCTTGGCATGAGCGCGGGGAGACGGAGTCTCCTCAAGACACGCGCGCAGGCGCGTGACCGGGTCGCCACCGGTCAGCGCCGGGTGAAGCTCCGAGATCAGGAATCCCTGCGCCTGTAGGCTGTCCACCAGTCGTCCGGCCTTGTCGGAGGTCGCCCCGGGTACGTCCTGGACGGCCGCTTCCAGGTGAGACCGAGCGGTGGGCACCCGTGCCATCGCTAGCACGCGGCGCACGGCCGCGGTGGCTCGGACGGAGGTCCCCGCCCCCGCGCCGGCGGTGACGATGGCACGACCGCCCTGCAGGAGGATCGCGGGGCTGGCCATGAGTCGGATGTGACGACCGATGTCCGGATGGCTGTCGAGCTGTTCCGTCAGGTCGTGCAGCCACCCCATATCGGCCCGTGTGTGCGTGCGTGATGCGGTCGGGGTGAGGGCGAGGTCCGTGGCCGGAGCCCACTGCACCAGGCCTACCCCGGCGAACAGGCCGAAAGGTGTCGGCCTTGTGCTCATCCTGATCAGGTACCGCCTGAGCTTGCGGATCAGTCGGGGGGCCGACCGGTCCCGCGGACCTGTCCGTTCGAGTGCCGCGACCAGATCCGGGCTCGCCATCCACACCGCGAGGTGCAGCAACGGGTCGCGTGGCGTCAGGGAGACGTCGGACTCGGCTGCGAGGGGCGCCTGGCGTGCGTCCGCAGGGAGCATCGGGGCCCGCAGCAGGGCCCATCCGAGCGGCTCGTAAAGCGGAGGGCGGATGTCGTGCTGTCCCGCGTGCGCTGGATGAGGTCCGGTCATGACAGCACGAACATCCGGTCCCAAGTCGGCTCCACCCCGGTGGCAGCGGCAAGGAGGGCCATGGCGACACCGGACGCACCGTTGAGCAGCCCTGCCCGGTCCACCGCGACATCCTCTGCCTCCAAAGAGGCGTAGCCGAACGGCCGATCGGGCTCGTAGGCGGCCAGGAGCTGATCGACGAGGTCGGTCGAAGCGTCCACGAAGCAGTCCGATGCGGTGTCGTGGGCGAACCGAAGAACGATGTGGAGCAGCCCGGCCACCCCGTGGCAGAACGTAGGCGAGTTGATGTACCGCAATTCGATGGGGCGTCGTAGGACACTGGTCATCCCCTTGACTGCCATGCGGCGAAGGCCCTCGTCATCCAGGGCCTCACCGGCTAGCCACAGGGAGCGGGCCACCCCCGGAGTGCCATAGCACCATGCGCCTCGAGTTGCGGCCGGCTCCCTCTGAGGAGCCGGTCGGCCCTCTGGTGTCAGCGGTACGGCGTCGGGCCATCCCACTCCCCATGCGTCGTCGACGCCTTGCGACACCAGCCAGTGTGCGAGGGCGCGCACCGCCTCGGCCTGCCCGGGGACTTCGTGTCCTGCACGCAGTGCGAGAGACAGGAGGGCCAGCGGCCCGGGTATGCCGTGCGCCAGTCCGCAGTTGAGGTGCCCCGACGGATAGCGCCGTCGCATCGACGCAGATGTCAGCAACTCGGGCGGGGTGGCCCAGCGCGGCATCCCGTCCGTCGGCTCGGCAAGGCGGACCAGAGCCGTGAGGACTCCCGGGAGCACTCCATGCGGATCGTGCCTCAGCAGGGATGCCGCCACCCCGCTCGCCCCGGAGACGAGATCGAATGAACTCACCGGTAGACCGGGCGGGCCCGTGCCCAGCCCCGCCACGGCCGCCGATACTTGTGGTGCGAGCATCTCGTCCACAGCAGTGAGCAGCCGCTGATAGCGGTTGCCGTCCCGGCTCAGTGATTCCAGCGCGTACGCGAAACCGTTGAGCCCGGAGAAGAGGCCGGGATGCATCGGCCCGCTCGATTCTACGGCGGCCACCCCCTCGGCGAGGAAACCGTGACCGATCGCATCCCATCCCTCGCCTGGGAGGCACCGGTCGAAATAGGAGCACATCACGGCGGCCCCTGAATTCCCTTCGGCGAGCCCATAGGGGTTCCAGTTGACGGACTCCGGATATCGCGTCTGCCGGCGGGCGAGCGGGAGGCACTGCCTGAGCCGCGCCCGGTCGGCGGAGCGCACGGCCACGTCACGTGCGACGAACAGCGCCGCGCTCCGTCGGCTCGCGTCAAGAGCACTGGCCCAAGCTGACGAAGGTTCCCGGCGCCATGTGGTGGACGCTGGCAACTGTCCTCCTTGGATGCGCAACAACCCAGGCCTCACGGGGCGTCAGTCATGGCAGGGGGGGCAGGCCGTTTCCACGCAGGTTACTTCGGCCTTGGAGCATTCGTCAGTTGGAGGGAGGCACCCCCCGCAGGTGCTCTCACACGTGGGCAAACTGCATCCGGTCTCGTAGCACGTGTCGCATGTCATGGACGCGCAGGTGCAGGTGTAGAAGCCCTGTGTGTGACACTGCCCCCGAAGGTCGGTGTCGCACTCGTAGCACGAGTACGCCGTCCCGCCGGTATCTCCGAAGCGGGCGAATCTTGGACGTCCACGTCGAATATCAAGATCGAATTCGTCCGGCGAGCGCGCCTTCATGGTGTGCGTGTAGTCGATATCGGCGCCCTTCTTCAGCGTGATCCGAGTAGCTTCGGCCCCAAGGAACGGTGCCTTGTCCGAAGGGATCTGCGAGCTGTACAGGACATCCACGACAGAGAACTCGACAAAGTAGTCGAGTTCCCTCGTGAAGTAAAGACGCCTGCGGCCGGCCACGTCGCTGTCACCGAGGAGCCCGTTCAGGGTCACTCCGGCAATCGGCGGCTGTGAGGGCTCGGGGCGCAGTCTCTCGACGAGAGGGTCCTGCGGTCCCTCGACATCCCTGGAACCACTTTTGTCCGCGGGGTCGGCCATGATGCGCTCCCCACACGATTCGGACGGCCCGATACCGACGGCAACTTGCTTCCATTCTTTCTCTGCCGGGGCAGGTCTGCCATTCGGCCAGCCTGGTTGGCCACCGGCCGCCCTGCAGTAGCCAACCTCAATGGTCTTCTGCGTGATCCCGAGGTGCGCACGATCGTCGCGAGTGACGGCGGCCAGACGGCGCTCGGATACCTCGACCTGATCGACGTCGAGGCAATCAGGGCCGATCCCAAGCCGATCCTCGGCTACAGCGACATCTCGCTGCTGCATCTGGTGACCGGCGACCATCCGGTGGTGAGCACCCGGTGGTGAGCACCCGCACCCGCCCCGGTGGCCGGGGCCGGATGCGGGGGCGGGGGCGGGGCCGCGGGCGGTTCGATCGAACGCCTCTGGGATCAGGACGACTTGGTGATGGTGTAGACGACGTAAACGCCGCACTGGGCGCCCGAGCCCTGCTTGGTGACGACCCAGCCGGCCGGGATCACGGACGGCCCGCAGACCTGCATGCTGGTCTGGTCGGTGACCTTGACGATGGTGTACGTCCCGTAGGTGCCGCAGGCAGTGGAGGTGGTCTGGATCGCGGTGATCACCCAGCCCGGCGGGATCGGGGACTGCCCGCAGTCCTGGAGGGTGGTCTGGGTGGTGACCTTCAGCAGCGAGTACAGCGGGTAGTTGCCGCAGCCCGCGCCGTTCTGCATCGCCGTGATCACCCAGCCCGCCGGAACCGGGGAGTTGGCGCAGGCCTGGATGCTCGTCTGGTTCGACAACTGGACGATGGTGTACGTCCCGTAGGAGCCGCAGGCGGCGGAGGTGGTCTGGATCGCGGTGATCACCCAACCGCTGGGGACGGCGGACTGTCCGCAATCCTGGAGGGTGGTCTGGGTGGTGACCTTCAAGAGCGAGTACAGCGGGTAGTTGCCGCAGCCCGCGCCGTTCTGCATCGCCGTGATCACCCAGCCGGCCGGAACCGGCCAGTTGCCGCAGGCCTGGACGGAGGTTCGGTCGCCCAGCGGCACGAGGGTGTAGGTGCTGTAGGTACCGCAGGCGGGAGAGACGGTCTGGATCGCCGTGATCACCCAGCCCGGCGGGATCGGGGACTGCCCGCAGTCCTGGAGGACGGTCTGGTCGGTGACCTTCAGCAGCGAGTACAGCGGGTAGCTCCCGCAGGTTCCGGCGCCGCTCTGCATCGCCGTGATCACCCAGCCGGCGGGTATCGGCCCGTTCGAGCAGGCCTGGACCGAGGTCAGGGCCGAGGCGTCGGCGATGGTGAAGAGCCCGTAGCCGCCGCAGCCGGACCACTGCTCGCTGACGATCACCCAGCCGGTCGGCACCGGGGTGTAGCCACAGATCGTCGTCGTCCCGCCGGCCTGCGGCGCGGTCCGTACGGCCTGCACCGACCCGGCCGTCCGCGCGAGCGGCGCACCGGCCGTCTGCGCGGCCGCCTGCGCGACCGGCGCACCGGCCAGGGTCAGACCTCCCAGCAGCAGCGCGGCGACCGCCAGTCGGCGGGACAGGAACCGTCTCAGTCCGGGCATGCGCATCCTTCGTCCTCCCCATCGTTCCGGCCTGTTGGCGCCTGAGAGCTTGTCAGGCCCGCGCCCCCGTGACCAGACCCGTCGCGCGGAACGCGGGGACGCGGCACCACTGACCCGGATCTCCCGCCGACCCGCGGCGGAGGCTCCGGGGCGGCAGCGGCCACAGCGCCCGGCGCAGCCGGGCCACGCGGCTGCTGGATGGGGCCGCACTCGCCTTTCGCACTCCGCCCCCGCCTGCGCCCTCGCCGCTGCGCGGGCCGCCCCAGGTCCGCTTGTGGGTCTCCCCCGGCGGGACGAGCTCGGATGACGCCCGGCGCAGCCGCGGCTGGGCCGTCCACGTCCGGTCGCCCTACCTCCCGCTGCGCCTGCTCCAGGCGGCCGGGCGTACCTGACGAGGCGCCCGGGAGCCGAAGGCCGCACTCTGATCGCCCGACGGACCCGACGGACCTGACGGTCCCGCGGGCGTCGACGCACTGCTCCCGCCGATCCTGCACAGCCGTTGGGCGCGTCGGCTCCGGACGCACCAGGCGCGGAGCAGGAGGAGCGATCGGGGCCTGAGCGACGCGGGAACGGACGAGGCGAGCCGACCCCGTACGGGAGCGGCGAAGGAGCGGGGCCCACAGTCGGCTGTGCACTCCCGAGCCTGGTGCCCGGCGGGGTTGTTCGACAGGATGTTCCGGTGGCGAACCTGACCCGGATCCTGACGATGACCCGCACCAACTTCCGCGCGGCCGACCCGGTCCAGCGGTGGACCGCGTGTGCGGCCTGGGCCATGCTGACCGCGACGGCCTGGCTGGCGGTGATGTTCACGACCGTCTTCGGAGCCGAGGTCGCCGGGGCTCCCATGGGAGTCGTGAAGTGGCTGGCGATCGTCCTCTCGCCGGCGGTCCCCCTCGTCTCGTGGATCGCCGTCACCTCCGAACCCGGCGGGCGCCCCGGCGCACCGGCCCTGACCGTCGTCCTCCTGCTGGCGGCCGTCCTGCTCGTCATCGCCTTCATCTGAACCGAGGACCCGGGAATCCTGCCGGGCCGGCGTGTGCGACGGCGCACTCAACGCACGGCAGGCTCCTCAGCGTTTCGCGGCGGACGAACCCCGCCACGCCACCGCGGCCGCCCCGGCGCCCAGGGCCGCGCACAGCGGCGAGTAGTACCGCAGGTTCAGCCGCCGGAACCGCTCCGTACGCTCGCTGACCCGCCCGAACACCACCGGCCCGGCCACACCGCGCGCCAACAGCACTCCGGCCACCGCCAGGACCCCGGCCCGCCGCACCGCCGGCGGCCCGACCCGCGGCAGCACCCCTGCCTCCGCTCCCACCAGGCACGACGCCGCCCCCAGCAACCCCGCCACCGCCAGACACGCCCCGGCCGGCGGCACGCCGTCCCCCGTCCCCACCACGACGTCCGCGAACTCCTCCGGCGACCGCAACGGCCACGGCGTCACCACCCACACCGCGTGCAGCGCCCCCACCGCCGCCAACGCCGCCGACACCGCACCCCCGACGACACGCACCGGATCAGCCATGCCCGAACCCCTCCCGCAGCCGTTCACGCTTCTCCCGCCACCGTACGGGTGCTCACACCCGACCCGGCGGGCGCGGTCGGGCTTGATCACCCAGCCGGTGCGGAGGCGCTCCCCTGCTCCGGGGCCTGGCCACGGTCGGCGTATGACGGCAGGCCAGGGAGATTCATCAGCTCCCGGTGAGCCGCGGACAGGAGTCTTCCGAGCCGGTGTCCGCACCTCGCCCCCGGATCCGCGCCCGCCGCTCAGAGGTCCGTTGCACCCGGATAGTGGCGGCGAAGTTCGTCGAGTACTCGCTCGTCGACAGCCCTGACGTCCCACAACGAGCTGTCTACTTCGGTCAGGACGACCCTCACCCCGTCCTCGGCGAACCGGTGCCGGATTTCCGTGCGCCGAAGGGGCCGACGGCCTCGCGGCGCCGGTCCTTCCGGTCGGCACACCGAGTCGGGAGGCGTTGGCCGGAGCGAGTTCCTCGTCACCGGCGAGGCCGATGTGGGACAGACCTTGGAGACGGTCTTCCTCGGGCGCTGGTTCAGGCACTGCGCGGTGGTTCGGCGGCCGCCGAAAACCGGTGGGCCCAGGGGTCTGTCCGCCGACATACTGGGGCGATTGTCCTGCTGCCGGAGGAGATGCGCCCATGGAGGATCCGCAGTTCACCGCGCTGGTGACCGGACCCGGGGACGGGGGGCCGAATGCCCTGCGGGCCGTCAGGGCGGTGACCGGGCTGAGCCTGTGGCATAGCAAGCTGCTCCTGGGCAGCGCCCCTGTGGTGGTTCTGGAGGAAGTCCCGTTCGACACGGCCGTCGTCGCGGCTCGGCGGCTACGGGAGGCGGGTGTGCCTGCGGCTGTCCGGTGCACCTGGTGCGACCGGACAACGCCGGGCGACGAGACGCCGCTCGACCCGGGGCCCTGTGCGTCCCGGTCCTGGCCGACCGCCCATTGCCAGGCGAACTCCCTCACCAGCTGTGACTGCGAGTTCTGCGGCACCTACGGGCCCATCCGCCTCACCTTCTGAACGCCCTGGCGCTCCTGAGGGCAGCAGGGGGCAGAGGGTGGGGCCGGGTGAGCTGGGGCCGTCACGCTGGCGGCCGGCCGTGGTGGGCCAGGCCGCCGGGGTCGGTGAGGGCGCCGTGGATGCCGGCGGCGGGGTACGGGATCAGGTCGTCGGGCAGGCCGTCCTCGCTGAACCAGCGCAGGTCCAGGCACTTCTCGGGCTCGCGGTTGACCGGCTCCCCCTGCCACTCGGCGGCGAGGTAGAACAGCCCGAGGCGCAGGGTCGCCGGGTCGTGGCGGTGCAGGACGGTGTAGGCGAGGTGGAGGTGGGCCGGGTCCACGGTGATCCCGGTCTCCTCCTCCAGTTCGCGGGCGGCGCCGTGGGCGGGCTTCTCGCCGGGGTCGAGTTTGCCGCTGGGGGCGTGCCACTGGCCGTAGCCGTAGGGGCTGCCGCGCTGGGACAGCAGGACCTTGCCGTCCGGGGTGCGCAGGATGACGTGGACGTCCACGACCGGAGACGGGGTTGGACTCGTGTCGCTGGTGCTCATGTTCTCTCTAACTCCCGTACGGGCGTTTGGTGTTGATCGTCCGGGGCGGAACCTGTTCCAGCATGGCCTGTAGGTGGTGTCCACGGTGTGGAGCCGCTGGCCGAGCCGTCAAAGCACGGGGCCGACCTCCTGGTAGAGCCGCAGTTCGCGGGCGGTGGCGGCGTCGGCATCGAGTTCGAAGCGGTGCCGGGTACCGCAGTGGGCGAGGCCGCGCTGCACGGTGTCGGGTTGCGGTGGCGCTGTTCGCGGGAGTCCGATGAGCGCGCGGCGTCGGGGTGCGTGCATCGCAAGGCGGAGGACGGGGGCGCCTCCCGGACGAAGGCTTGGGGAGCGTCGCGCGCCCGGGGAACTGTCGGACACGCCTCAGCCTCCGGCCGGTGGCGGTGGGTGGCGGAGGCCCGGCAGGAAGGCCAGGGCCAGGACGACGGCGAGCACGAGGGTGTGGACCGCCATCGCGCCGCGGACCGAGACGTGTTCGCCGATCCAGCCGGTGGCCGCGGCGGCGAACGGGTAGAGCGAGCCGCCGACGACGAACATCGAGCTCTGCACCCGGCCCATGAGCGCGTCCGGGACCGCGCCCAGGACGCGGGCGTTGGTCCTGACCACCACCGCCGGGCTGACCAGGGCGACCACCGCCAGGCAGCCGGTCATCACGACGGGCGACGGGTGCAGGGCGGCGCCGCCCGCGACGGCGGCGATCAGGGCGGTGACGACGCGCAGCAGCCGGGCGTCCGGGACCCGGGAAAAGCGCGGGGCGAGCACGGCGCCGGCCACGCCCGCGAGCGCCGTGACGGCCAGCGCCAGGCCCAGCGACTGCGGGCGGTCGCGGCCGGCGACGAGGACGAGGACGAAGGCGAGGCCGGCGGTGGCGAAGTTGACCAGGGCGGACCAGGCCAGCAGCGCCCGCAGGTAGCGGGAGCCGGCCACGAACCGCAGGCCCTCGGCGACGGCGGCCCGCAGCCGCGGCCCGGCCGCCCCCTCGCCGCCGCCCAGCGGGCGGCGCACCGTCAGCAGCAGCCCCAGCGACACCAGGTAGGACAGCGCGTCGAGCAGGAACGGCGAGGCGGGGTTCAGCCGGTAGAGGACCGCGCCGAGCAGGGGGCCGACGAACTGGACGAGGTAGGACTGGCCCTGGCCGAAAGCGACGGCCGCGTCGAGCTCCCGCCGGGGCACCAGTCGTGGCAGGGCCGCCGCGCCCGCCGGTATCGCGACCGCGGTCAGCAGGCCCTCCAGCGTGGCGAGCGCGCCGGCGAGCAGGACCGGTCCGCCGCCGCCGAGCACCAGCAGGCCCAGCGCCCCGACGGCGGCCGCCCGGCCCGCGTCCGCGGCGACCAGGACGGTTCGGCGGTGGCGGCGGTCCGCGAGGACGCCCGCCGGCAGCTGGCTCGCGAACACCGCGAGGAGCCGGGCGGTGCCGACCAGGCCGGCCAGGGTGGGCGAACCGCTACGGTCGAGGATCCACAACGGCAGGGCGAGCATGGTGAGCTGCGAGCCGATGCCGGAGAGGCCCGCGCCGAACCAGAGCCGTCTGAAGTCCCGGTGGCGCAGCGGCCCGGCGCGGCGCCACCGGCGGCGGACGCGGGGGCCCGCCCGGGCCGGCCCCCGGTGCTCCCCCTTGGTGAGGTCAACCGACATCGGACCGCTCCCCGGACCGCTCCGCCGCAGGTTCCCCGGGCGCGGGGAGCGTCCGCCACCAGGAGGCGAGCACCTGCGCCGCCCGGTCCGGCGGCAGCAACCCGCGGCCGTCGGCCACCCGGCCGCTCCACAGCTCGTACACCGCGCCGGGCTGCGGGTCCACGACGACGTGCCCCTCGGCGCGCAGGGTGGTGACGTGGCGCCGGGTGGCGGGCTTGTCCCACATGACGGCGTTCATGCTCGGGAAGAACAGCACCGGCCGCGGGTGGGCCAGCAGGGCGGTCTGCGCGGGCGAGCCCGCCAGTCCGAGGGCCGCGCCGGCGAGCATGTTCGCCGTGGCCGGCAACACGGCGAGGCCCCGGGAGCGCAGCGCGAGCTCGGTGGGGTTGAGGAGGTCGCCCGGGCCGTAGCTCTCGTCGGCGTGCCAGGCGAGCGCCTCGGCGCGCAGGAACCGCTCGGCGCCGTGGGTGAGCAGCAGCCGCAGCGGCGCCGACACGCTCTGCCGCAGGCGGACCAGGTAGCCGGGCAGGTCGAGCGCGGCGCTCGCCCCGCAGACGATGACGGACAGCGCGTCGTCACGCATGACGGCCTCCTGCGGACGCCTGCACGGATACTGCCGTCTCCGGGAGGAGGTCGTCCAGGGTGTAGTTGAAGTCCGCCGAGCCCCGGTGCAGCCGGTCGAGGACGAGCGCGATGCCCGCGCTGCCGGTCGCGAAGTCGGTGCTGTAGCGCAGCAGGCTCTCGCCCGGGAACGCCAGGCCCTCCGGCCGGCGGCCGGCCAGGGTGAGGATCGCCCGGGCGCTGCGCTCGGCCGGCTCCCGGAGTTCGGGCCGGCCGAGCAGCTGGGCGCAGTCGAGGGCGAGGTTCGCCGGGCCTGCCATGCCGCGGTACAGGCCCGTGGTGATGGTGATGCCGCCGACCCCGCGGAGCAGGATGCCGTCCAGGGCCCGGTGCAGCGGCGCCTCGTCGGGCAGCAGCCGGCAGTAGCGGACCAGGGCGGTGCCGACGCCCGCCGAGCCGCGCAGCCAGTACGGGGAGTAGACCGCACTGCCCACGCGGCCGGGGACGGCGAGCATCCCGTCGTCCTGGAACACGCCCTGGGCGAGGTCGTGCTCCAGGGCCCGCCTGCCGATGCGCAGGTAGGCGTCGTCGCCGGTGGCGCAGTGCAGGTACAGCAGGAATGCGGCGACGCCCGAGGAGCCGTGGGCGTAGCCGACCTGCGGCGCCCGCCCGCTGCCGTCGGCCCAGTAGAGGCCCTGGCCGGCGTCCTGGGCGGTGGCGACCAGTTGGTCGCCGATCCGGGTGGCCTCGTGGAGGTGACGGCCCTCACGGGTGTGGCGCCAGATGGCGAGGCAGGCCAGGCCGAGCCCGGCCGCACCGGTGGCGAGGTCGGCCGGCGGCGCGGCACCGGCGCTCCCGGAACCGGCCGGGTCCGTCCGCAAGGCGCGGTCGAGGACGGCGGCGCCCCAGTCGCGTTCGCCGGCGTCGCAGAGCGTCCAGGCGACGCCGGCCAGGCCGAAGCAGAGCCCTGGCGGGAGGCGGTCGAGGGCGGGTTCGGCCCGGGTCATCCAGTCCCGGACGGGCTCCGGGAAGCGCCCGGTGATGCCGTGGACGGCCCGCAGGACGCCGGCCGCGCCGTGGGCCACCGACCAGGGGTTGGTGCGGAAGACCGCGGGGTCGGCCGGGAAGGGCCGGTCGTCGCGGTCGGGCGTCATGACCGCCTCGATGAACGCGAGGGTGTCCGTCACGGCGGCGGGCAGGTCGAGGTGGTCGTCGGGGGTCTCGTCGAGGGGCAGTCCGAGGGTGCGGAACAGCCCGTCCACCGGTCGGCGCAGCAGTCCGGCGACGTGCCGGGTGGACCGGGCCAGGGCGGGCGGGTCGAGCGCGAGCAGGGTGTTGCGGGGCAGCAGCATCGCCAGTTCGACTGCGGCCAGGGCATACCCGTCGAACGTCCGGCCGTCGGGGCTGCCGTCCGGTTCGGCGGGTGCGAACCCGGGCGTGCGCGGATACTGGTCCTGACGGGCGTTCAGCGGCCGCACGGACTCGAAGTCGATCAGCCGGACCCGCAGGGTCTCCGGGTCGACGAGGACGTTGGTCAGCGACACGTCACCGTGGACGAGATCGCGCTTGTGGCACGCGTCGAGGGCGGCGCGCAGGCCGTCCAGCACCCTATCGGCGACCTTCGCGTAGTCGGCAGCGGCCTGCGCGGTCAGGGCGTTGGCGGCGATGGGGTTCTTCAGCCCGATGAAGCTCACCAGGGCCAGCCCTTCCACGTGCTCCTCGGCGAGGAAGAGGTGTTCCCACTCCTCGAACAGCTCCAGCGGCTCGGGCGCCACGCCGGTGCCGTGCAGCAGCTTCAGCGCCTCGAACTCGCGGCGCAGCCGGGTCTGGGCGTCGGAGCCGTCCTCGGCGTAGGCGGTGTGCGGGCGGGCCTCCTTCAGCACGACCCGGCGGCCGTCCGAGAGGCGCCGGGCGAGGTAGACCCCGCCGGCCCCGCTGTAGTGCAGCGCGCTCTCGACCTGGTAGCCGTGCAGGACGGGCGGGCCGGCGGCCGCGGGCGGTTCCTCCTCGAACAGCTCGGGCACCCACGACGGCCGCCGGTACACCGGCGCCCGGTCGTCGACCCACTGCCGCCCGCCGGGCCCGTGCAGCACGGGCAGGGTCGTGCCGTCGGCACCGACCGCGCCGGACGAGGTGAACTCGCCGTACCGGTAGTACAGGCAGCCCGAGTCGCCGTAGCGGCGGTCGGTCAGCACGTACGGACCCCGGACGTCCGCGAGCGGACCGGCCAGGCGGGCCAGCAGTTCGCGGCACTCCTCGGCGGAGCGGGTGTAGATGACGACGACCTTGCCGATCTGGCCGGGCGGCCACCACCTGGTCGACCCCAGCCGGACCAGCCGGGTGGAACGGAGGCACTTGAAGTGGAAAGGGGTGCGGCGGAACTCCGCGGCCACCGCGCGCAGCGCCACGGACGCGTCCTCGGGCACCGCCGAGACGTGGATCTTCCAGCCGTGCGCGGGCAGCGGGGGCACGGCCACCGCCCGGCAGCCGGCCCAGACCCCGGAGGCGGTCACCTCCCCGTCGTCGCCGACGAGTCCGGACAGTTCCTGCTGCAGGTCGGCGGTGAACGGGGCCCGTCCCAGGGGCTCGTAGAAGAGGGGATCGGCGACGGAGAAGGCCTGGTACTCGTCCAGTCTGCGCATGACGTACTCCTCGCTGGCGGCAGCATGGGAAGGGGAGCAGGCCCGGGCCGGCCGCAGCGGGCCGGCCCGGGCGCACGGGACCGTCAACAGGCGTTGCTGACGCCGCTGGAGACCGTGCAGGACTGGGCGAGGGGCCCGAACAGACCCCGCTCGGTGTCGTCCTCGTCGAGCGCCAGGCTGATCAGGGAGAGTACGTTCTGCATCCGGAAATTCACCTCCTCCGTGGTGCTTGCCGGGCCGGACGACCCGGTCCTGCCTCACTGTGGCCCGCCCGCGGTCCCGACCGGTTGAGGCAGTAGCCCCGCTCCTGTCCCGCGCCGCACCCGGGACACGGACCGGCACCGGTCGGCGTGCCCCGGGCCGCCGCGGCACCGGTCGGCGTGCCCCGGATCGGCGCGGCACGTGTCGGCGTGGCGCCGGACGGCGTGGCCGCCCCGCGAGCTCGCCCAACCTGTTCCTGCGCTTCCTGCGGGCCAAGGCCGTCCGGTGGGAACGGAGAGCGGGCTCTCGGCGACGGCCGTTGCGTGCCGGCCGCGCTGCCACCGGCCCTCGGGGCGGTGCGGGAGGGGCGGGAGGTACGTCAAAGCATCGGGGAAACCGGGCACGGAGTCGGGCAGGAGAGCGGCACCGCGAGGCTGAACAGCACACGCGGACCGGGCAACGGCTTTGCCGGGCCGAACACCGGAGGCCGGTCTTTCATCGTTCCGCTGACACGTGGGCTCCTCCTGCGGGATCGTCGGTCCCGTGGCCCGGCTGACGGATGCTTCGGACAGGCCTGGCCTCGGAGGAATGCCATGGGCGAGCGGGAGACGTGGACGACGGACGAGTTCGGCGCCTCACACGAAGGCGCCGTGGGCGTACTCCTGCGGAAGGCGGCCCCGGGGATCACCCCGGGGCCGCCGAGCATCGAACTGCCCGGGGGCGCCAAGTTCCAGTACCGGCAGTTGCAGGAGCGTGTGGAAGCGGTCGAACAGCAGGCCGCGGAGGCGCGGCAGGCGGGGGACGAAGCGAGCCGCCAGGCCCGAGTCGCCCTGGTGGCCGGCGGCGAAGGCATTCGCGGTACCGAGGCGGCGGAGGCGGTGGGCCGTCTCGTCGACGAGTTCACGGACCTGCGGCGCGGTGAGCCGTCGGGGCCGGCGCGGACCTACCGTCAGGAGCTGGTCTTCGCCGAGTTGGCCAGACTCACTCCTCTGGTGGCCGACTATGACACCGCCTCCGCGCTCGGCTCCCCCGACGGCGGGACCCGGCTGGCGGCCTACGCCCGTCTGTACGCCCGGCCGGAGGAGGAGTTCCTGCCGGTGCTCGTCGAGACGGCGGTCTCCGAGGAACTGGCGTTCAACCAGTACTGGGCCTTCCACGCGATCGGTTCGATCGTCGACGCCGTCGGGCCGGGGAACGTGCGGCTCGACACCGTGCGACGTCTGCGTGCGTGTCTTCCCCTGCTCCCCCAGGACAGTGACCGCGTCCGGGCGCTGAGGGCAGTCCTTAGACGGCTCGAGAGCGCGGCGGGCTGACGCTGCCCCGGCGGCTCGCCGGTGCATCCTGCTCGGGCAGACCTCGTTCTTCGGGGATGTGGAACACGGACGGGTGGCAACCGGCTCAGCGGGCTCGGACCCTTGTCGTCCCCATCGGCCCGGGGGCCGGTGGACAGGAATCGTGGCCGGGCGAGGCAGGCTCAGGGGTTGGGCGCGGCCGTGGCCGGCGGCACGGGCGGCTGGTTGAGCCGGCCGAAGGGGACGTGGACGCTCGGTGTGGTCCGGGCCGTGCTCTCGAGGTGGCTGGCCTGGTCGTCGAAGAAGATGTGCGGCTTCAGGACGGACATGATCCGGCCCTTGTCTATCCCGCCGAGGAAGAACGCGTCGTTCACGCGCAGGCCCCAGCGGTTCAGGCTGGTCACCGCGCGCTCGTGGGCGGGGGCGTTGCGGGCGGTGACGATGGACACGTGCACGCGGAGCCGGTAGGCGGGGTCCTTGCGCCGTTCCTCCTCCTCGCGCTGCTGGATCCGGTTGACCGCGGCGAGGAACTCCTTGAGCGGGCCGACGTCGTGGGCGACGTCCGCGTTCGCGACCTCGTGGGCACGGAACTCCTCGATGCCGCCGTCCTGGTAGAGCTGCTCGGCGGAGTCGTCGGCGAGGACGCCGTCGAAGTCGAAGGCGATCCGCAGGTCCGTGTCCTCCGGCTCCTCCTCGGCGACCGGGCCCAGGACGTGTCCGGCGGGCAGTCCGAGTGCGACGGCCTCGCGCACGTCGTCCTGGTTCGCCGACAGGAACAGCGACATGTTCAGCGCCGGCATGAAGCGGTACGGCGAGCGGCCCTGCATGAACACCGCCCGGCTGATGGCCAGGCCGTGGGACTGGATGGAACGCATCACCCGCAGGCCGGTGTCCGGGTCGTTGCGGGAGAGCACGATGACCTCGACCAGCGGGTCGTCGGCCTCGGCGAGGTCGTTCAGGGACAGTAGGCGCCGTACGAACGGGAACGCCACGCCCGGTTCCAGGGTGTCGGTGAGGTGCTCGCGCTGGTAGCCGCGGTAGGCCTCCTCGCCCTGCTCACGGAAGACCCGGTCGCTCTCGGCGAGGTCGAACAGGGCGCTGGAGGCGATGCCTACGACGAGCCGGTCCGCGAGTTCGTACGGCACACCGGCCTCTTCCTCAACAGATGAAACGACGGGCACATCGTCCCACCGGCCGAGGCGATGCCGACGCGCGGGGCCTGGCCGTTCGAGGGCCACTCTTGATCATGGAACTGTTCCGGATCGGTGCTGCCCGCCAGAATGATCGGCATGACGATCCGTGGAGTGCTGTTCGATGTCGATGGAACCCTGTACGCCTACGAGGCGGCCGAGGAGGTCGGTCTTCACGAGCACTTGGTTGCCGAAGGACTCTCCGACCGGTTCGCGTCGCCGGCGGAAGCCCTGCGCGTGTGGCGGGACGTCAGGGAGGAGGAGTACCCACGGTTCCTGAGCGGCGAGTTGACGTTCGCCGCCCAGAAGGCCGTACGGATACGGCGATTTCTCGCACAGGCCGGAGTGGGCGGCGCACGTGAGTTGACGGACGAGACGGCTACGGCCTGGTTCGCGAGCTACGCGTTGCGGAGGAACGCGGTCCGGCGCGCGTTCGACGATGCTCAGCCGGCGCTGAACTCGTTGGCGGGTCGATTCCGACTCGGCGTCGTGTCGAACTCGGTGACCGCGCACCAGCGCACGAAGCTGGATGCGATCGGGCTGCTCGGCTACTTCACGGAGCCGTTGGTCTGCTCCCAGGAGCACGGTGCCGCCAAGCCGGCGGCGAGCATCTTCCTGGCAGGCTGCGAGGCCCTGGGGTTGGCGCCCGCCGAGGTGGCCTACGTGGGTGATGACTACGAAAAGGACGCGGTCGGGGCACGGGACGCAGGGTTGCAGGCCATCTGGCTGGACCGCTCGGCTTCCCGAGGGCCCGGTGCCGTGGACGCAGGTATCCGGGTGATCGCCTCGTTGACGGAACTGATGAGTTTGTCTCACGGGACAGAACACCAGGAGGTCGCGCAGACAGCCGCGATAGGCACCTCCGGAGATGAAGAGGCATAGGGCCTGGTGAACGGGTTTGCGACGCTCTCTGATCACCGGGAGACCTGCTTCTTCGTGCCGTGCCCTGGAACTCAGGCAGTGCACGAAGTCGCGGCGGGGCGCCGACCGGCGGTGAACGCGGCCGGTGGGACACCCATGAAGTGGCGGAACTCGGCCGTCATGTGGGACTGGTCGTAGTAGCCGGCCGTCGCGGCGATGTCCGCCCATCGGCCCGCGTCGGCCGCGAGCACGGTGCGGACGCGGTCGAGGCGGGCGAAGTGCTTGGGGGCCAAGCCGGTGGCGTCGGTGAACAGGGTGTGCAGGCGGCGCTCACTGATGTGCAGCCGGGCCGCGGTCGTGGAGACGGTGGTGTCGGCCAGTAGACGCGCCGCCTCTTCGAGCCGCTCCGACGGTTCCGGGCGGTCGGCCACTGCTTCTTCGAGTGCGGCGACCGGGTCGGCGGCGAGCCGGTCGATGTCCAGGCCCGGTAGTTCGCGAAGCGGCAGGACACCGTCGGCGAGCCCGTTCAGCGAACGTCCGAGCAGGGTTTGGGCGCGACCCGGTCGCATACGGATCCGCACGCACGACTGGCCGGGCGCGGCGACGTGGTAAGCGGCCCGGGTGCGGGGGCCCATGACGATCAGTTCGCGCCTGTCCGTGCGCACGATGAGTGTGGTGGCGTGGTCGGGCACGTCGACCGCCGCCGAACCGGCCGCCGTGGCGACGTCGATCCCGGCCACCCACCGCAGAAGGGCGGGCGGCACGACGAGAGAACTCACGCGGCCCACGATAGTGCCGAAACTTCCTATCAGGAGCTGTGGGAGCGCTGTCATCGTCGGGACATGATCCTTGTTACCGGTGCCACCGGCACCATCGGTAGTCACGTCGTGCGTCTGCTCGCCGAGCGGGGCCTGCCGTTGCGGGCGATGTCCCGCCGCGAGCGGCCCGGCGGGGTGCGGGCCGACTTCGCCGACCCGGCGTCGCTGGCGCGCGCGGTGGCCGACGTCGACACGGTCTTCCTCGTCACCGTGCCTCCCGTACCAACCGCGGACCACGACATCGCCCTGGTCGCGGCCGCGCGGGCGGCAGGCGTCCGCAAGATCGTCAAGCTGTCCGCCATCGGCAGCGGCGAGCGGTTCGACGGGGCGACCGTCGGCGCGTGGCACCTCGCCGCGGAGGAGGCGATCGAGGCCAGCGGGCTCGCGTGGACGGTGCTGCGCCCGCCGAGCTTCGCCTCGAACCTCCTGTGGCACCGGGCCCTGATCCAGGCCGGAGAACCGATCCCGAACCTGACCGGCGACTCTCGGCAGGCCGTCGTCGACCCGAGGGACGTGGCCGCGGTCGCCGTCGCCGCCATGACCGGCGATGCCCACGACGGGCAGCGGTACGACCTGACCGGCCCGCAGCTGCTGACGTCCGCGGACCAGGCGGCGATCCTGGCGGGCGTGCTGGAACGGCCGGTCAGGACCGCCGACACGAACGCGCTCGACCGGTTGCCGGCCGAGATGGCCACCGGCATCGGCTGGGCACGCGCGGGCGGTGCGGCCTACGTCACCGACCACGTGCCGCGAATCCTCGGCCGACCGGCGGGCACGTTCGAGCAGTGGGCACGCGACCATCGGGAGGCATTCGCGGCGATACCGTAACCGACCGCCGACGACGGCCCCGACAACGGCCGCCAGGACTCTGGTGGTTGAAGGGACCCGGCCTGTTCTCCTCGGTGCTTCGCTGGAGCTGGTGAGAACTCGCGCAGATGGGTGCGGGGCCGTGGTCGCCGGCCGGGGTGATCGTCCGCCCCGGAGAAGCGTCCCGGGCCTGGGTCAAAAGGTCTACGCGCGTCTGCCGACCTACCAGGCGCTCATCCGCACCGCGGCCGACGCGGTCACCACCCCCGGCCGGGTCCGGCCACGGAGCGGATCAGCTTCACCGTTCTGCTGCGGGCCGCCGCCGATCAGGTCACCACCGCCACCGGCATGCACGCCGCCGGACCCGACCCCTCGCTCGGACCGATCGATCGGATGGTCCTGGACAACCTGCTGCCCACCGCGCGGCGCCGGCGCGTCAAGGCCCGCAGCCGCAAGAACCCAACGAGCAAGTACGGGCCGAACGCAGGAGAACACCCGCAAACCACCCGGACCTACGCTCTTTCTGTCGAGAACCACGCCATGGAGGACGGATCTGCATCACGCCGCCGCCGGTAGACGCAACGGCGTTGAAGTCCTAGTTGTATTCGAACCAGGTCAGGATGGCCTTCACCCGGCGGTTGTCCTCACCGGAGGGCATGCCGAGTTTCAGAAAGACGTTCCCCACATGTTTGGCCACGGCGGCGCCCGAGAGGAACAGCTCTGCCGCGATCTCCGCGTTGGAGCGGCCTTCGGCCATGAGAGCGAGCACCTCCTGTTCGCGGGCCGTGAGCCGGGCGAGCGGGCCCTGCGGCGGGTCGGCGCGGGTGACGTGGCGAACCACCTCGGGGTCGATCACCACTCCGCCGCCGGAGACCGTCTCGACGGCCCGCAGGAAGTCCGCCACTCTGCCCACCTTCTCCTTGAGCAGGTAGCCGACTGCCCCGTCGGCGCCCGGGCCGTTCAGGAGTTCGCGCACGTACGGGCCCGTGACGTAGGCGGAGAGGACCAGTACCGGCAGGCCCTGGTGCCGCGACCGAATGTCGATCGCGGCCCGGAGTCCGTCGTCGGTGTTCCCGGGCGGCATGCGAACATCCGTGATCACCAGGTCGGGGGCGGCTCCGGCCGCGGCGAGGTCGTCGACAGCGGCGACCAGTTCGTCAGCGTCCTCGCATTCGCGGATCACGTCGTGGGCACTGGAAACCAGGATCTCCCGGATTCCGGCGCGTATCAGCAGGCTGTCGTCTGCCAGGATGATTCTCACAATCGATTTCCCATCGCTTTCCCTGTCGAATTCCGTCACCACGGGGGTTGGGCCGGAGCGGATGCCACGACCTCCGTTCCGCCGCCCGGCGGGCTGATGATTTCGAGGTTCCCACCGACGCTTCGCATCCGCTCACGCAGCCCGGAGAGCCCGGATCCGGTGCTGATCCGCGCGCCGCCGGCGCCGTCGTCGCCCACCCGGACACGGACGCCGCTCTCGGTGCACCGCATCTCGATCCGGGCGCTCCCGACGCCCGCGTGCTTGGCGATGTTCGTCAGGGCCTCCGAGACCGTGAAGTACACGGCCGTGGCGATCGTCGAGGAGAGCCAAGCGTCCGTACCGGTGCTGGTCAGTTCGACCTGCAACGGTGATCTGGCCACCAGCTCCCGGACGGCGGCGACGAGACCGAGATCGCTCAGTTCGCTGGGGTGGATGTCGCGCACCGTCTCCCTCAGCCGTTCGAGCGCGCGCTCCGCCTGGCCCTGGGCCTGGCGGGCCAGCTGGACGATCCGTTCCTGGTCGGTGGCTGTCGCTGCGGCTTCCAGGATTCCCAGGCGCATGACGAGGGCGACGAGTTCCTGCTGGGCGCCGTCGTGCAGGTCACGCTCGATGCGCCGGCGCTCGTTCTCGAAGGCCGCCGTCAGCGAGGCCCGGCTGGCGTGGAGTTCCTCCAGTTTCGCGAGCAGGTCGGGGTTCCGGCTCCCCGAGAAGGCCCGCAGGAGCAGGTCGCGGAGCAGGGAGATGCCGGCCAGCGCGCCCACGGTGACCGCACCGAGGGCGATTCCCGCGGGCACCGCCGCGAACGTTTCCCACAGGGCGGCCGGGGTGAACGGGCCGACTTTCGCGGCGATGCCGAAACCCCAGAAGACGGGGGAGAAAACCAGTGCCAGAGCGCCGATGAATCCGAAGAAGCCCACCAACAGCGAGAGCGCGGACAGGAGCGCGGCGGTGACGAACACGGGGAGGTCGGTCCTCCACACCGACCGTGCCCGCAGCCGACCGGCCACCCACTGCGGCCAGCTGCGGTCGGCGGGTCGCAGCGGCATCGTCCGGACTCCGCACCACTGCGCCCTGGAGCGGTCCAGTTCGGCCACCACCGGAACCGAGACCGGCGCAGCGAGAACGGAAATCAGGAGAATCGGAAAGGCGGCCGCTGCGACGAATTCGGTCAGCAGCCTCCGGGCAACACGAATCTGCGCCATGATCAACATTTTCGCACAGTTCGTATCGGTCGGGCGGTAGATCCAAGTCTACCTCCAATAGCAGTGCAGGCACCCGTGCACTCCACTGCCCGGCCCTGCTTTCCTTGATTCATGCCATTTTCCACTACCGCTCCCGTGCCGTGCATTCGTTTGCGCGGCCTTCGGACGGAATTCCCCATTCCCGGCCGCCGGGGCGAGACGACGCGCGTCCTGCACGACATCGACCTGGAGATTCCCGAAGGCCGGCTGACCGCCGTCGTCGGCCCCTCCGGTTCGGGCAAGTCGACGCTCCTGCTCTGCACGGCCGGGCTGGAGCGGGCGACCGCGGGGTCCGTTGAGATCCTCGGGACGGACGTCCGCTCACTCAGCCCCCGCAAGCAGGCTGCTTTCCGCAGCGAGAACATCGGCTTCGTCTTCCAGGAGTACAACCTCGTCAGCTCGCTGACAGTCGAGGACAACATCGCCCTGCCCGCGCGGCTCGCCGGCCGCCGGGTGCCCAGGGCGCGGGTCGAGGACGCCATGGCGCGGCTCGGCATCGCCAAGCACGCGCGGCGACGCCCCGACCGCCTCTCCGGTGGCGAGCGCCAGCGCGTCGCGGTGGCCCGGGTGGTGGCGAACCAGCCGCGGATCGTCTTCGCCGACGAGCCGACGGGTGCGCTCGACCTCAAGTCGGGTCATGTGGTGCTCGACTGGCTGCAGGCGCTTCCCGCGCAGGGGAGCACGGTGCTCATGGTCACCCACGACCCTCATGCGGCCGCGCGGGCCGATCAGGTCGTGGTGATGGGCTCCGGGCGGGTACACGCCATCATCCCCGGTGGCGACTCCCGCGCGGTGGGCGACGCCGTCCTCGCGGCGCAGTCGGCGGACGAAGCGGGCGGGGAGGAGTCGTGATCCGGCTCGTGCTGTCGGACATCCGCCTGCAGGCGTCGATGTGGTGGTGGACGCTCCTGTGCGCCACGGTCGACGCGGCGTGCTCGGCGGGCTCGGCCATCGCGATGTTCACCGCTGTCTCGGCGGCGCGGGCGGCGGGTGACGCACGGATGGTCTCCGCGTCGATCGCCCTCGGCGGCAACATCGTCTTCTTCACGGTGCTCGCCACCGTGGGCATCGTCGCCTCCGCGGTCGGTCTGACGCTGACGACCCAGCGGCGCGAGCACGCCCTGTGGGTGGTCCTCGGGATTCCGCGCCACCGGGTCAGGTTCATCCTGCGGACCGAGCTGGTGGTGCTGGGCGCGGTGGCCGGCGCGCTGGCCGCACCGCTCGCCCTGCTGGTCGCGGGCGTCGCCCTCGCGCAGTGGAAGGGGACGGGTCTCGAACTGCACGGGGCCTCGGTCGGGTTCCGGTTCTGGTACGTCGGCGTGAGCGTGCTGTTCGGACTGGTCCCGTGCCTGCTCGGGGGCTGGGGCGTCACCCGGCGGGCCGCCAGGACGCCGGAGATGCGCGCCTTCCGGGACTTCTCCGATCCCCCGGCGCGGCCGGGCGTCGCCCGCGGTGGCCTCGCCCTGTGCCTGCTTGCCGGTGTGATCGGGATGTGGGTCCCCGGCCTGGGCCTCGAACTCAAGGGCGGGCTCGCCCAGCGGACGGCCTTCGCGTTCGCCGGGAACCTCTTCCTCGTCTGCCTGCTGCTGCTGATGGGGCCGTGGGTGCTCACCCCGCTGATGAAGCTCTGGACGGCGCTGGTGCCCTCGCGCGGCGTCGCCTGGCACCTTGCCGTGCTGTCGTGCCGGGCCCGCGCGACGAGGAGCGTCACCACGGTGCTGCCCTTCGCGCTCTCCCTGTCGTTCGTCGGCCTCTTCATGGTGATGGGGAAGGTCATGCCCGGAGGCAGCGCCGGGCTGGACAACATCCTGGTCGTGCTGGGCTGGGTCTTCGTCGTCTCCTGGGTCGGGGGCCTCGCCGTGATCGCCCTCGTCGGGCGGGAGCGCGCCCGTGACTCCGCCGTCGTGACGGTGGCCGGTGCGCGGCCGGGCGTGGTCACCCGGTCGATGGTCTACGAGGGGGCGATCTACGCGGGGACGGCGATCGTCTTCGGCGCGCTGTTCGTCGCCCTGTCGAGTCTCACCATCGCCCTGGGAGCCCGGATCGACGTCGTCCGGGTCCTGGCGGGCCTCCCCTGGGCCACGCTCGGGGCGCTCGCCGCCGGGACGCTGGTCACCACCTGCCTCGCGCTGGTCCTGCAGGCGGCCCGGGTGTCGCGCACGGTCGCGGTCCGGGCGCTGCGCTCGTGAACCGGGGTGCGGGAATCCACACCACCATGTTCGTTGACGAAGGAAGAATTCGATGGAACTGACCACGCGCACGCTTCTCGCCTTCGGCGGAGCCGCGCTCCTCGGCCTCGCCGCCACGGCCTGCACCACGGACGGCGCATCGGCCGACGCGACCGTGGAATCGAAGTCGTTCGACTTCGCCGGCGGCAGCCTGACCGTCAAGTCCGGTTCCGCCGACCTCGCGCTGGTGGCCGCCGACGTCGAGGGCGTTCAGGTGGAACGACGGGTCAGCGGCAGGAAGGTCGGCGGGGAGGTGGGGTCCGGCTGGCAGCTCGAAGGTGGCACGCTCACACTCTCGCTGGACTGCACGGGGATCTCGGTGGACTGCAGCGCGAAGTACACCGTGAAGGTGCCGCGCGCCGTCGCCGTCACCGTCACCGCCGAGAGCGGCAAGGGGCGCATCGAGGCCACCGGCTTCACCGCGGATTTCTCGGCCAGGACCGCCGGCGGCCGACCGGAGAACCGCACGTCAACCAGCGCGCATGACGACAGGTGGCGTGCTGAGTCACAGGACCCGAGCCGGGACACGAGAGGTGGAACCTGGCCAGGCGTATCGGGGCTACCGGAGACGGGTCGCAGTCCGGACAAGGTCGGCGACGGCTCTGGACCGACTGTGCGGCGGCCAGGCGATCACGGTGGTGACTTTCGGCGCGTCCAGCACGGGCACGGCGGCGAGGTCACCGGGCAGTTGGGCTCGGCACGACTCCGGTGAGACCGCGCAAGCACGGCCGAGCGCGACGAGCTGCAGCAACTGCGCGTGGTCGCGGACCTGCGGGCCGGGGCCGGGCGGGTAGGTGCCGTCGGGGACGGGCCAGCGGGGCAGGGGCAGGCCGGGCAGCGCGGTGATGTCGGCCATGTGCACATGGGTCCGGACGGTGAGCGGATGACCGGCCGGCAGGACCACGACCTGGCCCTCCGTGCCGAGTTCTTCGGCGTGGAACCCGGCCGTCGAGTCGAACGGCCGGTGCAGGAGCGCCACGTCGGCCCGGCCCTCGCGCAGAAGTCGTTCCTGCTCGGCCGGGCCGCACAGGATGACGTCGACGGGGACCGCGCCGGGTTCGGCGGCGTACGCGTCCAGCAGTGTCGCCAGCAGTTCGCGGGACGCGCTGGCCTTCGTGACCAGGACCAGGCCGGGACGGCCGGTCGAGGGACGGGCGGCGCGGCGGGTCCGGCGCTCGGCCGCTTCGACCGCGTCGAGCGCCGCCCGGCCCTCGACCAGCAGCACCGAGCCGGCTTCGGTCAGCGTGACGGTGCGGCTGGTCCGGTCCAGCAGCGCTGCCCCGAGTCGGCGTTCGAGCTGCCGGATCGCCCGGGACAGAGGCGGCTGCGCGATCCCGAGCCGCTGCGCGGCGCGCCCGAAGTGCAACTCTTCGGCGACAGCGACGAAGTAGCGCAGTTCCCTGGTCTCCATCCGGCCACGGTACTCCGGATCAATACCTGGAAGGTATCGCTGCCCACCCGATCGGTCTTGGACCCCGCCGGGATCCGAGAGCAGCATGGTTCCCATGAGCGAACGAACGATTGCGCTGGTCACCGGCGCGAACAAGGGAATCGGCTACGAGATCGCCGCAGGCCTGGGCGCCCTGGGCTGGAGCGTCGGCGTCGGCGCCCGCGACGATCAGCGTCGCAAGGCCGCGGTGGAGAGACTGCGCGCGGCCGGCGTCGACGCGTTCGGCGTACCGCTGGACGTGACCGACGACGCGAGCGCCACAGCCGCCGCACGGCTGATCGAGGAACAGGCCGGGCGCCTCGACGTGCTCGTCAACAACGCCGCCATCGCAGGCCGCATGCCCCAGGAACCCACCCGCGTCGACGCCGCCACCATCCGCACCGTCGTGGAGACCAACGTCATCGGCGTCATCCGCGTCACCAACGCGATGATGCCGCTGCTGCGCCGCTCTGCCTCACCGCGGATCGTAAACATGTCCAGCAGTGTCGGCTCCCTCACCCTCCAGTCAGGGACCGCTGGTGAGCTGACCACAGGTCCAGTGGCCGTGGCGTACGCGCCCTCGAAGACGTTCCTGAACGCCGTCACCCTCCAGTACGCCCGGGAACTGAGCGGCACGAACATCCTGATCAACGCCGGCTGCCCCGGCTACGTCGCGACCGACCTCAACGGCTTCCGAGGCGTGCGCACCCCCGAACAGGGCGCGGCCATCGCCATCAAACTCGCGACCCTGCCCGACGACGGCCCGACAGGCCAGTTCTTCGACGACGCCGGCGTAGTGCCCTGGTGAAGTGCACGGCGGTCATCACCCACGCAGCCACCAGGGTGAGGCCGCCTCGCCCGCGCACCGACAGCAGCATCTGCGCAACCAACCTGGACTGGCCGGAGCTGTCCCCGCGAGCGCGGGGCCGACCAGTCGATCAGCCCGGGCTCGAACTGCGGGCAGTCCGCCCGCTGCCCCGGTGTGACGACCGGGGACAGCGGGCGGCACCGGCCGTCCGCGCTCAGGTGGACCTTGCTGCTGAACCCTCCGCGCGAGCGGCCCAGGCCCTCGCCTCCAGCACCACCTCCACTGCGGCGAGGAGGGCATCCGACGGGGCGGCAGACCCCTCCTCGCCGCATGATCCGGCAACCGGCGAACCCATGCGGTCACAGCACAGCCGTGCTTGGTGCTGGTTGAAGCAACGATCAGGCGAAGGTGTTGGTGGACCAGATGGCGTTGCCGATGCCTTCGCCGCCGTCGGCCTTGTAGACGACGAGGTTGCCGTCGTCCTGGAGCTTCAGGTAGGCGCCCGCCGACCAGAAGGTGCCGGAGGCCCAGAGGCTGCGGCTGCCGTCCGCGGAGTTGACGACGACGTTGCCGTCGGCTTGGACGCGGAGGAAGACGTTGTAGTTGCCGGCGGTGTTGCTGTGCCACAGGACCGTGTTGTCGCTGAGGCGGTAGAGGACGAGGTCGCCGTCCCACTGCATCGCCAGGCGGGTCGTCTTGGCGTACACCTGTTGGCCTGCCACGAGCTGGCTGACGGGCCGGAAGGTGCCGGAGGACCAGATGGAGTTGGCGGCCGTCTCGGCGGAGCCCTTCTTGTACAGCACGAGGCTTCCGTCGTCCTGGAGCTTGAGGAACGCGCCGTTCTGGCCCCAGGTGCCGGATGCCCACAGGGCACCGGTGCCGGCGGACGGGTTGCCGTCGCTCTTGTAGACGACGAAGTTGCCGTCCGACTGCACGTAGGCCCACGCCCCCTTGTTCCCGGGGGTGTTGGTGTTCCAGGTGGGTTCGGCGTCGGCGCGGCGGTAGCGCACCAGGTTGCCGTCCTCCTGCATCTCGACCACGGCGGTCTGCGACTGGAACCACTGACCGGTCTTGATCTTGGTGTCGCCGTTCAGCTTCGGATCCAAGCGGGTGGTGCCGGCGGACCACAGGGTGGAGGTGCCGTCGGCCTTGACCACGGCCAGGTTGCCGTCGTCGCGGAGCTTGAGGAACGCGCCGTTCTGGCCCCAGGTGCCGGATGCCCACAGGGCTCCGGTGCCGGCGGACGGGTTGCCGTCGCTCTTGTAGACGACGAAGTTGCCGTCCGGCTGCACGTAGGCCCAGGCGCCGTTGTTGCCCGAGGTCCCGCTCGACCACAGGATGCCGGCGTCGACCTGCCTGTGGGTGAGGACCAGGTTGCCGTCCGGCCGCATGGTGAGCTTCAGATCCGCACCGGTGATCGACTGGCCGGTCGCCAGTTTCGTGTCCGGCTTGACCGCCACGCCGCCGTTGGCCACGGTCGAGGAGACCCACGCGGTGAGGTCGTCGACGCGGGTGGCGTAGGCGCCGGTGCGGGTCTCGGTGGCGGGGGTGTCGAGACAGCCGCCGCGCCAGGAACGGGAGGCGACGGCGAGCAGCTCGGCCTTGCCGTTGACCTCGCGGACCACGGGGGCGCCGGTGTCGCCCTGGCAGACCGCCGCGCCGCCCGTCCCCGTGATGCCGACGCCGGTCGGGTTCACGGTGTCGAGGCTGAACGAGCCGGTGTGCGCCTGGTCCGGCACCCACTCGGTCTTGGTGCGCCCGAACCCGGTCACCTTCAGCGACTGCCCGGCGACCGGCGCCGAGGTGCCGACCGTCAGCGGGCTGACACCCTGGACGGGCGTGGCCAGGCGGGCCAGCACCAGGTCGCGGCCCTGACCCGGCACCAGCTCGACGACCTCGGTCGACTTCGCGCCGACCGTGGCGGTGGTCTTCCACTTCGGCGCGCCGGCGGCCAGCGCCTGCGGCTGCGCCGGGTCGTCGGAGAAGCAGGACGCGGCGCTGATCACCCAGAGCTGGTCGACCAGCGCACCGGTGCAGCCGCGCAGGCTGTCACCGATCACCAGGCGCGCGGCGGTGGCGGAGGCGCCGGCCGCGGCCGCGTCGCCCACCACGGCGCCGGCCGGGGTCGTGCCGAGGGTGGACAGTGCACCGGCGGCGAGAACGGCGGTCAGCACACCCGCCCGCCGGGACCGGAACCGGGACGTGCGGGACATGGGACTTCCTGTCGTGGATCCTTCCGGCGGCGCGGAGTCGGCGGTCGGGACGGCGTCGGCTGAGGCGGTGAGGGCCCTGCCCCCTGTGATGGGCCGGCGATGCATTTCTGTGCGCATTTCCTTTTCCTGGGTAAGTTTGTGTCAAAGACGGCGCAAACTAGGACAGTCTGTGGGTGATCGATATGAATTGACTTGATATCGACGTCGGTTCGACCTCGACCCGGTTTGTCAAGCCCCCCATTTTCTGAGTGTCCGTCATGCCTGGCGGCGCAGACTCTACCTGACGTCATGAAGGTTCTGTAGGTCGAATATGGGCCGCTCACCAGCAGGCGGGCGATACCTGATCCGATCGACAATTGGGGGGCGAAGCGGTGAAAAACGAAATACCGCGGGCAAACTACAAGGGGGATGGTCTTGCCGCCCCGCGACGATTCTCGCGACCGGCGAGGGCGTCGTTCGGGGCCCGACAGTTGCCGCCGGGCCGGTCGGCGACCACGGTGTTGTGCAGGGTGTGCTCTCCGGTGACCGGGTCGGTCACCTTCACCGTGTACGTGATCCGGGCGGTGTCACTGGCCGGCAGGTCGTGCCCGGTGCGAGGCCGGCGTCGGCCTTGGCCTGGAAGGTGACGGTGGTCTCGGCGCCCGGCGCGAGGTCGGCGGTGGGGCAGCTGACGTTGCGTCCGGTGGCGGTGCAGCTGGTGCCGGAGCCGTCGACGTGGCTGGTTCCCTGGGGCAGCACGCCGGTGGCGGTGTCGAGGGCGGCGGTGGTGCCGGCCGGATTCGCCTGGGCTCCAGACGAACGCGCGCCAAGGACGTGGCGTGTCGCTGCTCCAGTTCCGGAACTCCTCGACCGCTACGTTGTCGGACAGCCGCCATCGGATGGTGCTGCCTGATGCTTCGGGGATGTCGGTGAGGTCGTCGAGTTGCTCGGCGAGTGCGAAGCTGTCGACCCCGGCGGTGGTGCGGTCCCAGGTCGAGACCGTGTCGGTGAGAGCGTGGGATTCGATGAGCGCCGGGACGGACGGGGCGATTCCGAGGAAGGTGCCGCCTCCATCGTCCACTCTGACTCGTCCGTCCGTGTGCACCAGGTAGCGCACTGGGGAGGACACACGCTCCCCGAACCACTCGAAGTACCAGCCGTCGGCGGCGCCGGTGGTGGTGCGGCTCCGGGTCTGCGCCGTTCAGGGCTCGCTCGGGCGGTCAGCTCAGGCTGTTCGACCACGCTGCCAGGTGGGCGAAGTCGGGGGCCGTCAGACCGGCTTTCGGGTCGACGTGGTGGAGCAGAGCCGGGGCGGGGTGGTGGGTTGCGACCCAGGCGCGGTCGGCGTCGGTGATCAGGTCGTCGACCCAGGCGAAGGGGCGGCCCTGGGCCCAGTCGACGATCTGCGGGGTCTTCCAGAAAACGCCGTCGTCGGGCTCGGGCCGCGGTTCGGACCAGGTGATGTAGGGCAGGTCGGGCAGCCCGAGCAGGGGGGCGATGAAAGCGTTGGCTTCCTCCTGCCAGGTCGTTGCCCACGCCAGGTCGAAGGGCAGGGCGGCGAGGGCCGGGCCGTGGGACGGGTCGAGCCAGACCCGCAGGGGTCTCGGCTGCCTGTGGGGAAGGCCCCAGGCCGTGAGGCGGCGGCGTTCGGCCGCCTTCCAGCGGGGTGTCATCAGCCGGTGGGTCTGGTAGCCCTCGGGCCGACGGTAGGGCTTCGCCGCGCACGGGTTCAGCGGGCCGTCGACGTCCAGCAGCAGCAACGGCCGCATCGTCTCGCCTCCTCCTGATCGTCCCCGCACGCTACCGGCGGGGGCGGGGACGGACCAGCGGATTTCCGGCGGCGGGGCCGCACGGGGTGGGGGTCAGCCGATGCTGAAGGCGCCGTCCGGTGGGGGCGGGGAGTCGGTGGCCTCGGCGTCGGTGACCGGGGCGGTCCGGCCGACCAGGTCCGCCAGGTCGTCGCCCTCGGTGAGCCGGGCCGGGAAGATGTCGCCGGCGAGCAGCCGGGTCAGTTCGGCCACCGGCAGCGGCTCCGTCGAACCGGCCAGCAGGATGTTGCCGTACCGGCGGCCGCGCAGCACCGGCGCCTCCGCCACCAGGCAGACGTGCGGGAACACCGCCCGCACCGTCGCCGCCTGCGCCCTGGCGAAGGCCAGGGGCGGGCCGTCCGCCAGGTTCGCCGCGTAGCAGCCGCCGGGGCGGAGCGCGGACGCGGCCAGCCGCAGGAACTCCACCGAGGTGAGGTGGGCGGGGGTGCGCGAGCCGTGGAAGACGTCGGCGATCACCAGGTCCTGCGAGCCGGTCGGGGTCTCGGCGAGGGCCGCCCGGGCGTCGCCGACGGTCGCGGTGATGTCCGCGCCGGGGCCCTGCCAGGGCAGCTGCTCGGCGACCAGCTCCAGCAGCGGCCCGTCCACCTCGACCACCCGCTGCCGGGAGCCGGGCCGGGTGGCGGCCAGGTAGCGGGGCAGGGTGAGGGCTCCGCCGCCGAGGTGCAGCACGTCCAGCGGCTGCCCGGCGGGGGCGAGGGCGTCGGCGAGGTGGCCGAGGCGCCGGGTGTACTCGAACTCCAGGTGGGTCGGGTCGGAGAGGTCGACGTACGACTGCGGGGTGCCGTCCAGGGTGAGCAGCCAGCCGCCGTCCCGGTCGAGGTCGGGCATGAGCTTGGCGAAGCCCAGGTCGGTCCGGCGCCCGACGGGCAGCGGCTCGTCGAGCTCGTCGAGCTCGTCCTGCCCGTCGTGCCCGTCGTGCCCGTCGTGCTGGAAGGTCACGCGTGCTCCCCGACGGGCTCGACGTCGAGGTAGGCGGTCAGCCAGCGGTCGAGCTCGGCGAACACCTCGGCGCGGGCGTCGGCCCCGGACAGCACCAGGTCGTGCATGCCGCCCTTGATCCGCACGACGGTGACGTGCCGGCCCAGCCGCGGCCCCTGCGCGGCGATGTCGTCGGCGCGCAGCACGGCGTCGGCGTGGTGCAGCGCGTTGTGCCACTTGGTGGTGGAGATGGACCGGGTCGAGGCCATCAGCAGCACCGGCACGTCGATCCCCAGCCCGTGCCGCAGCTGCCGGTGGCCCTGGTGGATCGCCGCCAGCCACCCCGCGTACAGCGGGAAGCCCTCGGCGGGCTTGAGGGTGAGGTCGAAGTCCCACTCGCCCTTGTGGTCCTTGTGCAGGCTGTGGGTGTAGTGCGGGTTGAGCGAGGACGGCAGGACGCGGGTCGGCGCCAGCCGCCCGATCGCCGTCACGGCGGGCCCGCCGACCGTACGGACCGCCTGCCCGGTCGGCATCGACAGGAACGGGCTGTTCAGGAACAGCCCGTCCACCACCCCGCGCCCGGCCCGACGGCCGGCCCACAGGGCTCCGATCAGCCCGCCGGTGGAGTGCCCGTTCAGCAGCAGTTGCCGGTGCCCGTCCAGTTCGCGGATGATCCGGACGGCCGCGTCGATCTCCTCGTCGTACTCGGCGAGGTCGCGGACGAAGTTCGGCGACTGGTGGGGGCGCAGGGAGCGGCCGTACTTGCGCAGGTCGAGGGCGTAGAAGGAGAACCCGAGCGCGGTGTAGTGGTCCGCGAGGTTGGTCTGGAAGAAGTAGTCGTTGTACCCGTGGATGTAGAGCACGGCCCGGTCCGCACCGGGGACCAGCCGGCGGACGAGCGTCGCGCACACCGCCCCCTCGTCGTCCGGCCGCAGCGTCAGCTCGGCGGCCTCGTAGGGGGCACCCAGGATGTCTTCACGGAACTCCATCTGCCGCCGCACCCGTCCTCTGCTCTGCCTGCCCGTATCGGCAAGTCACCGCCTGTTTCCGCACCCGACCATACCGGCCGGTAGCTGCGGGCCGCTCGGCGGATCCCATGGAGGCCGCGGGGTGTCACCCGGGAGCGACGGCGAGGCGGTGGCGGGAGGCGGAGGGCCGCAGGAGGCGGTCCCGGCCGGTGAAGGCTGGGGTGAGCGGCGGCAGCCCCGCGATCGTGGGCGGCCGGGCGGTGACCGTGACGTGTGCCGTGTCCGCCTGGACGACCGGGGCGTGGAAGGTGCCCCGCGCATGCTGTCGTGCACCCCGCAAGCGTAGCCGCCCGCTCCTCGTGCGCCTCCTGTGCGCCGGTGGTTCTGTGGAACGCTTCCCGGACAGACAAGGCGAGTTGGGGAGTTTGCATGCAGCACGGGCATATCGATCCGTCGCTCTACCGTTCGGCCGCCGAGGCGATCGCCGCTCCGCCGGAGAAGCTGGCGTACGTGGCCGGGTTCGACCGGTCGGGGCGGCGGCCGGACGCGCTGCTGAGCGTCGACACGGATCCGGACTCGGCGAGCTACGGGAAGGTCCTGAACTTCGCCGAACTGCCCACGCTCGGCGACGAGTTGCACCACTTCGGCTGGAACGCCTGCTCCAGCGCCCTCGCCCACGCCTGCCACGAGAACCCCGAGCGGCGCTACCTGCTGCTGCCCGGGCTGCGTTCCTCCCGGCTGCACGTGCTGGACACCCGGCCCGACCCGGTCCGCCCGCGGCTGGTGAAGACGGTCGAGGCCGAGGAGCTGGCCGCCAAGGCGGGCTACTCGCGCCCGCACACCCTGCACTGCGGCCCGGACGGCGTCTTCCTCTCCTGCCTGGGCGGCGGCGAGGGCGACGGGCCGGGCGGGGTGGCGCTGCTCGACCACACCACCTTCGAGGTGCTGCGCGCCTGGGAGACCGAGCGCGGTCCGCAGCACTTCGCCTACGACGTCTGGTGGCACCTGGGCACCAACGTGGGCATCACCAGCGAGTGGGGCACCCCGTCGATGGTCGAGGACGGGGTGGTGCCGGAGCTCCTGCTCGGACGCAAGTACGGCCACGCGCTGCACTTCTGGGAGCTGGACTCCGGCCGCCACCTCCAGCGGGTGGACCTCGGCGACCAGTACCAGATGGTGCTGGAGCTGCGCCCGGCGCACGATCCGCAGGCGGAGTGGGGCTTCGTCGGCGTGGTCACCAACGTCGAGGACCTCTCCGCCTCGGTCTGGCTCTGGTACCGGGACGGGCCGGCGTTCACCGCGCGCAAGGTGATCGAGATCCCCGCCGAGCCGGCCAAGGCCGAGGACCTGCCGCCGGCACTGCAGCCGTTCGGCGCGGTGCCGCCGCTGGTCACCGACATCAACCTGTCGGTGGACGACCGCTGGCTGTACGTGTCGGCGTGGGGCACCGGCGAGCTGTTCCAGTACGACGTCTCGGACCCGTTCCACCCCCGCCTGGCCGGCTCCGTGCGGCTCGGCGGGATCGCCGCCCGCACCCCGCACCCGGCGGAGCCCGGCCGTCCGCTGAGCGGGGCGCCGCAGATGGTGGAGATCAGCCGGGACGGCCGGCGGCTCTACCTCACCAACTCGCTCTACGGCGCCTGGGACGACCAGTTCTACCCGGAGGGCATCGACCCCTGGATGGTCAAGCTGGACGCCGACATCGAGGCCGGCGGGCTGAGCGTCGACGAGCGCTTCTTCCCGCACGGCGCCGATTTCCGGGGCCTGCGCGTCCACCAGACCCACCTGGCGGGCGGGGACGCCTCCTCCGACTCCTACTGCTTCCGCTGATCCACACACGGAGCGGACGGCCGCCGAGCGGACGGCCGCCGAGCGGACGGCCGTCCGGGCGGCGTCACCGGTACAGCGCCTGGTCGAACCGCACCTGCGCCGTCGGCAGCCCGGCCGCCGTCAGCCGGGTGCGGACGGAGCCGACCATGCCGATCGGACCGGTGACGCAGGCCAGGTGCTCGCGCCAGTCGCCGGCCGACGCGACGGTGTCGGCGAGCTCGCCGAAGGTGACCGGGGTGACGGTCAACCACGGCTTGTGCAGGCCGAGTTCGGCCAGCGCCTGCCAGTCGTAGAGGTCCGCGCGGTCCCGGGCGCCGACGAACAGGTGGACCCGGCGGCCGGTCGGCCGGTGGGCGGCCTGCTCCTCGACGATCGCCTTCATCGGGGCGAGGCCGGTGCCTCCCGCGACCAGCAGCAGGTCGCGTGGGTCGCCGTCGGGCAGCAGGCTGCCGCGCGGCGGGCCGAGGCGCAGCCGGTCGCCGACGGCGGTGTGCTCGACCAGGGCGGCGCTGACCCCGCCGGGGCCGGTGCGGCGGACGTGGAACTCCAGCTCGTTGTCGGCGCGCGGGGCGCAGCCCATCGAGTACTGCCGCCAGGTGTGCGGCAGCGCCGGGTGCTCGACGGTGCCGTACTGCCCGGCCCGGTAGGGGTACGGTTCGCCGGTGCGCACCCGCAGCACGGCGAGGTCGGGGCGGCGCCGCTCGTGGCCGGTCACCACGGCGTGCCAGTACGGCGGTTCGGTGAGCGCGGAGTCGGCGCCGGCCACCATCGCGCCGACGGCGAAGCGCAGCATCCGCACCCAGGCGCCCTCCAGCTCCTCGGTCCAGCGCTCGCCGGCCCGGTGCCGGACGGCCGCGCACAGGGCCTCCTCGAAGGCGTCGTAGTGCACCGGCCGGACGCCCAGCTTCCGGTGGTCGCGGCCGAGTTGGCGGAGCGTCTGCTCCAGTTCGGCCGGGCGGTCGAGGTGGTCGATCAGGTGCTGGAAGATCCGTTCCAGGTGGAGCTGCTGGAACTCCATCGAGGCGGGGAAGATCGGTCGCAGGTACGGGCGACGGCTGAACATCACCGCGTAGAGGTGGTCGATCAGGTCCGCGAGCGGGGAGATCAGGTCGAGGTCGCGCCGGATCAGGCGCTGGTCGGCGGCGCCGTCGTAGCCGCCGTCCTCGCCGTAGGCGCCGTACCCGAAGTCGCCGCCGCCCGAGGCGGACGGGGCGAGGAGTTGGCGCCGCAGGCGCATCGCGTGGTGGCGGGCGATCAGGCGGTCGTACTCGGCGGTGGCGGTGGCGGTGGCGGTGCCAGTGCTCATGCTGCTGCTGTTGTCCATGTCCTGTCCAGTCAACTGCCCGGCCGCCGAGCGCGAAAAGGGCCGATCGCCCCGGACGGACCCGGGACCATCGACCCCTTGCGTTGGTGCGTGCGGACCAGGACGGTTTCGGCCACCTCGGACAGGACCACCCTGACGGCCACCTCGCACAGGACCGCCCTGGAAGGACCGCCCGGAACGGACCGCCCGGAACGAACCCGTACGAGTGGGCCCGCACGAACGGCGGACACGACGGAAGGGTGCCCCGCGCCCCGGTGCTCTCCCACCACCAGGACCCGGGGCACCGCCGTCGTCAGATCCCCGCCCGGCGCGCCTCCCGGCGCTCCAGCCGCCGCTGCCGGCCCTGGCGCAGCGGCTGTTCGGGCAGCCATCCGAAGGTGAGACAGGCGCCGACCACCCCGAGCAGCATCCCGATCACGAAGCCGCCCAGGTTGGAGGTGACCCAGCTGGCCAGCGAGGCCAGCACGGCGAGGATGGAGTAGAACAGCCGCTGCGCCGGGTTGAACAGGATCAGCAGGCCGCACAGCATCATCACCGCCGGCACCAGGTACCCGGCCAGCCCCTGCATCCCGATGTGCAGGATGACGGGCAGCGGGGCCTTCAGGGTGAACAGGATCTCGGCGCCGCCGAGCGTCACCAGCAGCCCGCCCCAGAACGGTCGCTTGCCCCGCCAGTCGCGCCCGACCGGGCGCGCGGCCGGCTCGGCGGCGGGGGCCGCCACGGCGTGGGCGGGCGCGGCCGCCGTCCCCTCGGCGGCCACCCCCTCGGCCCGTGCCGCGGTGCCCTCGCCGGTGTCAGCCGGCTCCGGTACGGACTCCTTCATGATCAGCAGCCCGTGGAGCTGAAGCTCAGCCGCAGGTTGGGCAGTTTGAACCCGACGGCGGTGCTCGCGTAGTTGTGCTGGTTCAGGTTGGTCAGCGTGACGTGGTCGGCCTGCTGGCCGAACACGCCGGGGTTGCCCTTCCCGATCGGGCCGGCCTTGGTGTAGGTACTGGCGTCGCCGCCGATCTCGATGTTCTGGAACTCCGCGTTGCCGGAGAGCAGGTCGGAGTCGGTGGTGAGGTCGGAGGCGGTGACGGGCGTGCCGCCGTCGCCCGCGTGGATCACCAGGTTGATGCCGCCGAGGTCGACGCTCTGGCACAGGTTGGTGATCTCGGCCTTCTTGATCGCCGACACCGCGACCAGCACCTGGCCGCCGGTGGAGCCCTGGTTGGGGCTGTCGGGGATCATCGAGTCCAGCGCGCCGAACTGGGCGAAGCCCTCGCCGTCCAGCTTGTCGGCGGTGATGGTGAACGGCATGCCGGAGATGGAGAACTGGGCGGCGAGCACGCCCTGGGCGGTGAGCGCCATCAGGACACCCCCGGCGGCGACGGCCGGTACGGCCATCAGCACGGTGCGCTTCAGCCGGACCCGGCCTCTTCTCGGCCCGCTCGGCGTCTGCGGGGTCTCGGCCGCCGTGGCGGCGTCCTCGGACATGGCCATGTGTGCTCCCTGTGGGTGGAAATGGGTCTGCAGGCACTTGGCACGTTGTCCTGGCGCGGACAGCGTTCCCCGGCGCGACCGGACCGTCCGCCCCTCGGCAGCGAGGCGGGTCAGGTCAGCACGCGGTAAGTAACTGGGAAGCTACTGCCCGGTATTGGCCGGGTCAATACGGGTGCACGAAGGTTCTTCACCAATCCGCGACCCGCTTCGGCCAGTCCCTCACCCCCAGCCGCTCGGCCGCTTCCGCCGGGCCGAGGAAGGGCGACAGGCAGAACATGCTCAACACCGGCAACAGCTCCAGCAGTTGTTCGGTCCGGTCGGAGTCGATCCACCGGTAGATCGCGCTGTAGACGCCGCCCACCACGGCGTCCACCATCTCCTTCGACTCGACCCCGCCCGGCAGTTGGGGCACCTCGGCGAAGAACCCCCGGAACCTGGTGAGCAGTTGGGCCCGCTCCCGTCGGCCCGCCGGGCCGACCGCCTCCACCTCGATCACCGCCATCGTGGCGAACGCCGGTGTTCCCGCGAGCAGTTGGAGCATCACGCCGAGCGCCTTCCGGATCCCCCGGCACCAGTCGGTTTCGGCCGCGAAGGCCGCCGCCATCCGCCGGATCACCACACCGGTGCCGTGCCGGTGCGCGGCCAGGAAGGCGTCCTCCTTGCCGCTGAACAGCTCGTAGAAGACGGGCCTGGTCACGCCCGCCGCACGGCAGATGTCGCTGATCGTCGCGTGCTGGTAGCCGCGTTCGGCGACGGTCCGCACCAGGCCGTCCAGCAGCCGCTCGCGCTGGGTCGCGGCGACCACGCCGGGGGGCAGCCGGCGCGGCCCGGGTTTGATCGAGCGGGCCGGATCGCGGCCGGTCCGGGCGCCCGGCAGCAGGACCACGTCGGCTCCGCGGAGGTGCTTCCGATCCATCACCAACTCCTGTGTCCTGTATTGACATTGGCGGAACACCGGGTTTACAACACTGACAGGTTTCCAATCGGTGGGCCAGCAGGCCCCCACCGGCCGGACCTCCGGGGGCTCCGAAGGCCGGGGCGAACGCCCGGGCCCACAGAGCCACGGCGGAGGCGGGACCGTGACGGTGGCAGCCGTCGACGCGCCCCCACGACACCGCACGTCCCCGACCGAACGGCGCGGTGCCGTCGGTGTTCCACGCGGCCGTCCGTACGCAAGGCCGTGCCACCGCAACGCCGTACCACCCGCACCGTCGCACCACCATCGCAACGCCGTACCACCGCAACGCCCGTACGCCCACCCTCGCGTACGTCCGCACCGCCGTACCGAACGGACGGGCCCGTGGCGCCGGGCCCGCCCGTCCCTCGGCCCGTGCCGAAATCCGTGGGACGAGGTCCGCGGGACGAAGTCTGCGGGGCACAGCCCACGGGACAGAACCCGCGGGACAGAACCCGCGGGACAAACCTCTGCGCCATGCCACCGGCACGAGCCTCCGGTACGCCATGCACCTCCCCCGTCGTGCACACCACCACACCCGCACACGGGGATTCCCCCACCCGTCCCCCGGACGGAGAGAGGCACCCTCATGCGCATCAGCCGCACCCTCGCCACCGCCGCCCTCGCCGCACTCGCCCTCACCGGCGCGGCCGTCGCCCCCGCCCAGGCCGCCGGCGCGGTCCTGACCACCAACAGCCCGACCGGCCCGGCCGTCGCCGTCGGTGACGTGCTGACCGCCAACCTGGTCTCCGGCACCTCCGCGACGTTCTACAACAGCGCCACCGGGACGACCGGCGTCAAGTGTGCCGCCTCCTCCTTCTCGGCGACGGTGACCTCCAACCCGGCCGCGCCGGGCATCGCCACCGAGCAGCTCAACACCCAGACCTTCGGCTCCTGCACCTCCAACGTCATCGGTGTCACCGGCGTCAAGAGCGTCACGGTCACCAGCCTGCCGTTCACCAACACGGTCAGCGACGCCGCCGGCTTCCCGGTCAAGCTCACCCCCGGCGCGGCCGGCGTGATGGGCACCACGGTGGTGCTCAACACCATCCTGGGCAGCATCAGCTGCAACTACACCAACTCCACCGGGATCAACGGCTCCGCCTCGAACTCCGGCAACACCATCGGGTTCACCGCCCAGCCGTTCACTCTGGCCTCCGGGCCTAGCCTGTGCTTCGCGACGGGCTACTTCAGCGCCACCTACGGCCCGGTCGTCGACAGCTCCGTGGCCGGCAGCCCGGTCCTCGTCGTCAACTGACGTCAGGGCCCACCCGGCCCGTCCTGACGACGGCGGCGTACGGCACCCTCGGCGGGCCGTACGCCGCTCCGTCGATCGACGGAGCGGTCCGCAACCCCGACCCCGGACGCCCACACCCGAGACAGCGAAGTGACCGGCCGGTAGGGTGGCGCCGCACGGAGACGGCGAACCGGAACGGGGCAAGCGGATGAGCGACAACGGCACGGGCTTCTTCACCTCGGTGGCGGACGCCGCCGAGCAACTGGCCGCCACCGGCTACCTGGCGTCCACCGCCGTGGCCACCACCGTCTTCCTCGCCGACCGGCTCGGCAAGCCGCTGCTGGTCGAGGGCCCGGCCGGGGTCGGCAAGACCGAACTCGCCAAGGCGCTGGCCGAGATCGGCCGGGCCCGGCTGGTCCGGCTCCAGTGCTACGAGGGCATCGACGAGGCCCGCGCGCTCTACGAGTGGAACCACGCCAAGCAGTTGCTGCGGATCACCGCCGGCCGCGACGAGGGCTGGCAGGAGGCCCGCACCGACATCTTCGGCGAGGAGTTCCTGCTCACCCGCCCGCTGCTCACCGCGATCCGCGGCGAGGAGCCGACCGTGCTGCTGATCGACGAGATGGACAAGGCCGACGTCGAGGTCGAGGCGCTGCTGCTGGAGGTACTCAGCGACTTCCAGGTCACCGTCCCCGAGCTGGGCACGATCACCGCCACCCGCCGCCCGTTCGTCCTGCTCACCTCGAACGCCACCCGCGAGCTCTCCGAGGCGCTGCGCCGCCGCTGCCTCTTCCTCCACCTCGACTACCCCGAGGCCGAGTTGGAGCGCCGGATCGTCCGACTCAAGGTGCCCGGCCTGGACGAGACGCTGGCCGAGTCGCTGGTCCGCGTCGTCGGCGCGCTGCGCGCGATGGAACTGCGCAAGGCGCCGTCCGTGGCCGAGACCATCGACTGGGCCCGCACCCTGCTCGCCCTCGGCGCCGGCAGCCTGGACGAGACGGTCGTCCGGGACACCCTCGGGGTGATCCTCAAGCACCAGGACGACGTCCGCAAGGCCACCCAGAAGCTCACCCTCGCGTGACCAGCCTTCACGTGACGAGCCCTCCCGTGACGAACCCTCCCGTGACCGCGCCCCCGCCGGCCGACACCGCCGCCCGCCTCACCGGCCTGGTCCGCGCCCTGCGCGGGCACGGCCTGCGGATCGGCCCCGCCGAGACGGTGGACGCCGCCGCCGTGCTGGAGGTCCTCGGCTTCGCCGACCGCGAGCAGATGCGGGCCGGCCTGGCCGCCGCCCTGCTGCGCTCGGAGGGCCAGCGGACCGTCTTCGACGCCACCTTCGACCTGTTCTTCCCGCTCGGTGTCGGCACCCCGGAGGCCGTCCGGGCCGACCCGCCGCCGGTCCCCGACGACCCCGAGCCGCCGCGCTTCGGCCGCCCCGACCCGCTGCGCGAGCAGCTGCGCGAGCGCCTCGCCGCCGCGCTGGCCGACGACGACCGCGCCGCCCAGGCCCGGCTGGCCGGCGAGGTGATGGAGGCCTTCGGACGGTACGGCACCGGCGGCGCGCCCGGTGCCGACGGCTGGTCCGCCCAGCAGGCGCTCGGCCGGCTCGCCCCCGAGACCCTGCTCGCCCGTGTCCTGGCCGCCCTGCGCGAGCGGCGGAGCGCCCCGGACCTCTCCGATCTGGTGCTCGCCGACGAGATCCGCCGCCGCATCCAGGACTTCCGCGCCATGACCGCCGGCGAGGCCCGCCGCCGGGTCGCCGAACTGCGCGGCCCCGAGCGGATCGCCGAACGCGCCGTCGCCCCCACCGCCGACCTGGTCGACTTCCTCTACGCCGGCCGCGGTCAGCTCGCCGAACTGCGCCGCACCGTCCACCCGTTGGCCCGCAAGCTGGCCACCCGGCTGGCCGCCCGGCGCCGCCGCGCCGCCCGCGGCGAGATCGACCTGCGCCGCACCCTGCGCCGCTCGCTGACCACCGGCGGGGTGCCGCTGCGCCCCGCGTACCGGCTGCGCCGACCGGCCCGCCCGGAGCTGGTGCTGCTGTGCGACGTCTCCGGTTCGGTGGCGGGCTTCGCCGACTTCACCATGCTGCTGGTGCAGGCGATGAGCGAACAGTTCAGCAAGGTCCGGGTGTTCGCCTTCGTCAACCGCACCGCCGAGGTGACCGGACTGCTCCGCGGCGGTGACGACCCGGCCCGGCTGGCCGCCCGGATCCTCGCCGAGGCCAAGGTGACGGGCTACCACGGCAACAGCGACTACGGCTCCGCCCTCGGCGGGTTCGCCGAGCGGCACCTGGACGCCGTCGGCCCGCGCACCTGCGTGCTGATCCTCGGCGACGCCAGGAACAACCAGCGCGACCCCAACCTGGACGCGCTGCGCCGGATCGCCGGCCGGGCCCGCCGGGTGTTCTGGCTCAACCCCGAGCAGCCCTCGCTCTGGCCGACCGGCGACTCCGCCGCGCTCGCCTACGCGGGCGTGGTGGAGATGCACTCCTGCCGCAACGCCCGCCGCCTCGGCGAGCTGATCGCCCGCCTGCTGCCCGTCTGACGCCGGTCGCAGCCGGTCGCAGCCGGTCGCAGCCGGTCGCAGCCGGTCGCGGAGGGCCGCGACCGGCTGTGACCGGCGTCGCGTCGACCGGTTACTTGTCCAGGTGCGCCAGGAAGTCCAGCAGCGCCTCGGTGACCTCGGCCGGGCGTTCCTGCTGCGTCCAGTGCCCGGTCTCCGGCAGCCGGACGTGGCGGTGCAGCTTGGGCAGCCGGCCCAGCAGGTGGTCCAGCACCGGCGGCGGGACCAGGGCGTTGACCAGGTCCTCCTCGCCCACCACGAACAGCGCGGGCACCTCGACCGTGATGCCGGTGAAGGCGGCCAGCAGCTCGGCGCTGCGGTCGAGGTTGCGGTACCAGTTGAGCCCACCGGTGAAGGCGTTCGCCCCGTGCCTGGCGTAGTCGGCCGTGAAGACGTCCAGGTCCGCGTCGGTGAGCCAGTCCGGCAGCCGGTCCGGCTCCGGGAGGCTCTCCAGCAGCGTCCTGCCCTCGGGGACGATCCACGGCCGCGGCACGCCGTCCGGCTGCTTGCCGGACAGGATGCGGCGCAGGCTGGACTTCACGTCGGCGGCCAGCTCGGCGTCGGCCTTCCCGGGCTCCTGGAAGTAGACCTGGTAGAAGCCCTCGCCGTAGGCGGCCCGGAGGGCCTGGAGCGGCGGTGGCCCGCCCACCGGCAGCGGCGGCACGCTCAGCCCGGCCACCCCGCGCACGAGGTCCGGCCGAAGCGCCGCGGTGGTCCAGGCCACCGGCGCGCCCCAGTCGTGCCCGACCACGACGGCCCGTTCCTCGCCCAGCGCGCCGATCAGCGCCGTCACGTCGCCGACCAGGTGGAGCAGGGTGTAGGCGTCCACCGGCTCGGGCTGCGCGCTGCGGGCGTACCCGCGCTGGTCCGGCGCGACGACCCGGTAGCCGGCCTCGGCGAGCGGCGCGAACTGGTGGCGCCAGGAGTACCAGCTCTCCGGGAAGCCGTGCAGCAGCAGGACCAGCGGGCCTTCGCCCTGCTCGGCGTAGTGCAGCCGGACGCCGTTCACCTCGACCTCGCCGTGCTTGATCGCGTCGTTCAACTCGCAACTCCCCATCCGGTGAAGACTTTCCTCCACTCCCGACCCTGCCCAGCCGACCACCCCCGGAACCCCGTCCGCGCCCGGCCTCCGAAACGACCGAGGCCGCCCCGGAACTCCGGGACGGCCTCGACCTGGCAAGGGACCTGACGTGGCGTCAGTTCACCGTGTAGCTGTACGGGATCGCCGCGAGCACCGAACCGGTGGTGTTCAGGGCGTTGTTGGCGGTGGCGACGCCGGTCGGGCCGGACACCAGGTACAGCACGCCCTTGACGGTGCTGCCCTTCGGGCCGGTCGGGGTCAGCGTCACCCGGAGCGAGCCGGTGGCGCCGGGGGCGACGGTCACCGGGGTGGCGGCCGAGGCCGAGGCGTTCACCGAGGCGGCGTACGGGTCACCGGTGCTGGAGGTCAGCGCCGGGTCGAAGGCCTGGGTGTGCGCGGTGGCGCTGATGGTGGAGGTGCCGGCCGGCGCGGGGCCGCTGCCGAACGGGCCGATCTGCTGGACGAAGGTGCTCCAGTTGCCGGGGACGACCGGCTGCTCGGCGGTGCCGTTGTCGGTCACCACCGAGACGGTCGAGCCGTCCTGGGCCTTCTTCAGGTCGCCGAACAGGTCCGGCGAGCCGGTGGTGGCGCTCAGCTCGATCTGCGCCGGGGTCGAGGACGCCGCCACGGCCTTGAGCCGGTCGGTGCCCGGCGGCACCAGGAACGACGGCACCGTGGAGCTGAGGCTCAGCGGCAGGTTGACGGTCGCCGAGGTGCCCTGCGGCACCAGCGCCAGGTCCACCCGGCGGTCGAGCCGGCCGTCGGCCGCGATCCGCTGGGTCGCGACGGTGTTGTTGGTGTAGTTCACCTGGACGGTGACCGGCTTGCCGGCCGCCAGCTTGGTGCGGGTGTCGTTCGGCAGACCGGCCGCGGTGGCCTGGTTCCGGTTGAACGCGACGGTGCCGGCGAAGTCCTGGGCGAGCTCCTGGCCGCTGACCGGGCCGAGCACGTTCAGGACGAACCGCCAGCGGCCGGCGGCCGGGTTGACGGCGGTGGCCGAGACGCCGTTGCCGGTGCCGGCCGGGTTGCCCTGGGCGTCGAACTGCCCGTTGCCCTCGATGTCGACCGGGGTGCCGTTCGGGCTGATCAGCGCGCCCTGCATGAGCAGCTTCGGGTCCTTGGCGACGGTCACGCCGACCCGCAGGTCCTTCTGGCCCTTCGGCACGTCGAAGGCGTACGCGAAGCTCTGCGTCGGCGAGGCGCTGCGGCCGTTGCCACCGGTGATGGTGCCGGTGAAGGTGCCCGTGCCCTGGTCGACGGGGACCAGGCTGCGCAGCACGACCGGGACGCTGGTGGTGTTGCCGTCGGAGGCGGAGACGAGGACGGCCTCACTGGAGTCACCGCTGGTGGCCGGGGTGGTGAGCTGGACCTTGAGGGTCTTGGTCTGGCCCGGCTTCAGGTCGGTGGTGCTCGGGCTCACGGTGCCGGCCGGCACCGCGCGCTGGGTGGCGGTGCCGAGCTGGACGGCGCCGCTGTAACCGGCCGCGCCGGCCGGGGTGTAGAGGATCGCGGTCCACTCGCCGGCCACCGGGTGCGGAACGTCCACCAGGCCGAAGTCGGCCGGGGTGGCGCCGCCCTGCGGACGGGTGTTGGTCTCGAAGCGGCCCGAGGGGTCGAGCAGCGTCATCCGGACCACCGGTCCGTTGGTGACCGGGTTGGGCGCGCCCTGCCAGGCGATCGAGGCCGCGAGGCGGTCGGCGCCGGCCGGAACGGTGAACTTGACCTGCTTCTGCACCCAGTCCGCGCCGTTGGTCGCGTACTTGAAGGTGTCCTTCGAGGACGGGTCGAGCTGGACGGTCTGCCGGTCGCTCGACAGCGGGGCGAAGCCGCGGGTCGTGGCGCTCACCGTCTGGGTGCTGTCACTGGTGTTGGTGACGGACACGTCGGCGGTGTGGGTCGAGCCGGGGGCGCCGGCGATGTCGACCTGGCCGGTGTTGACCACGACGGTCCGCGCGCCCTCGGTGCCGTCCCCGTCGTCGTAGCCGCGGGCGGCCTCGACGGCGGCGCGGACGTTCAGCAGGCCGGCGCCCTGCTCCTCGGCCGGCACGCCGAGGTCGGTGGCGGTGCCGGTGAGGAACTTCTTGACCAGCGCCGGGGACGGCGAGTCGCCGCCGTGGGTGTCGCGGTAGGCCTGGATGACCAGGGCCGCGGCGCCGGTGACGAACGGGGCCGACTGGCTGGTGCCGCCGAACGGCTGGATCGGCGAGGGCTGGCCGTTGTAGCCCTTGCAGTCCTCGTACTTGGCGAGGTCCGGGGTGCACAGCGCCCAGTCCGACTCGCCCGGGGCGACCAGGTCGACCGTCCGGCCGGCCTGGGTGAAGCCGCCCGAGGAGAGCGCGGAGATGCGGCTGTTGCTCCAGGTCCGGTTGGAGAACTGGGAGGCCGCGTAACCGGTCTGCTGGTAGTTCTGGTTGTCGGTGGAGGCACCGACCGCGATCACGTACGGGTCGGTGGCCGGGGTGCCGATGGTGCCGCTGATCCCGGCGTCACCGCTGGAGACGGCGACGGTGACCCCGGCCTTGACGGCCTGCTCGTTGAAGAGCGAGATGGTGTCGTGCGCGCCGCTGTCCGGGGTGACGTTGCCGCCGAAGGACTCGTTCAGCACGTCCACGTGGGCGACCCGCACCGCGTAGTCGATCGACTGCAGGATCGAGGAGTTGGACATCATCTCGCCGCCGGCCTTCAGCGCGACCAGGTCGGCGTCCGGGGCGAGGCCACGGATGCGGATGTTGCAGCCGGCCGGGAGCGGGTGCGAGGAGTTCACGAACTTGGAGACGTCGTAGACCTGGCGGCCCTGGGCGATGACCGCCGAGGCGTCGCCGAAGGCCTCGGCCGCACCGGTCGGGGCGTCCCAGCCGTCACCGGCGAAGTCCTGGTAGTCGACCACGGCGTGCGAGCCGTCGGCCCGGATGAAGTCCGGGTTGTTCGGGTCGAGGCCGTCGGCGATGTAGGCGACCTTGACGCCCTTGCCGGTGGCCAGGTCCTCCACGCCGGGCTTGCCGTTGCCGGTGACGGCCCGGGTCGAGTAGAGGCCCTCGGGCTCCAGCAGCGGCTTGCTCGGATCGGAGGGGCAGACCGTGTTGGTCGCGTTCTCCTCCGCGCCCTGGCCGTTGCTGCCCGGAACGGCCTGGGGAGCGGCATCGATCTTGGGCGCCTTGGCGCCGGCGGCACCGGCCCCGGCCCCGGCAGCGACACCGGCGGCGTCCTTGGCCGCCTTCGCCTTGCCGGCAGCCGCCGGGGCGACCTGGACCTGGGTGTCGGCCACCACGGTGGAGACGGCCGGGTCCGCCTGGAGCTGGGCGCGCAGGGCCGGGCTGACGGTGGCCGAGAAGGCGTTGCCGACCACGAAGCTCTTGATGTCGGTGCCGCCGCCCGCCTTGACCTTCTTCAGCAGCGGCGCCTGCGCGTCGGCGGTCTTCTGCTGCCGGGCGCCCAGGTGGCCGTGGTCGGCCGGGGCGTCCGCGATCTGGTCCTTCAGAATCACGATCACCGGCACCGGGGCCCCGTCCGCGGACGCCGCCTGGGCGTTCCGGGGGTCGGGGGCCGGGGCCGCGCTCGCCATGGTCCCGAGGCTCAGGACCATCGACGCGGCGGTGACCGTGACGGCCGCCGCCAGCTGGGTTTTCCTCCAGCCGATCATATAAATCCTCTCGTCAGATGGATAGCTGACGCATTCCAACGCACCTGAGAGGATCACGACAAGGGGGTAAATCCCCATCAGAAAGTAAAGTTGACCATCAATCAGTAAAATTCGGGGAGGAAATCGGGCCGAATCCACATCTTTCAGTCGATCGGCCCTGACCGGAATCCGGGCGCCGCACCGCCGCACCGCCGGAAGGGCGTCGGCGGACTCCCTTCCCGCGGCACCGTCCGGCGAAACGGCCGCCGCGGCGACCGCCCGCCCGTCGACCCACCCGCCCCGGTCAGTACCCGGCCAACCGCTCCTGGGCGTCCGCCAGGTCCTCGGCGGTGGGCGCGTCGTCCTGGGTCAGCCGGTGGCGCCAGTAGCCGGTGAAGTCGATGCTCTCCTTCGCCACCCCCTCCTGCTCGACCAGGTACCGGCGGATCGTCCGGACCGCCCCCGCCTCCCCGGCCAGCCAGACGACGGGCGCACCGGCCGGCAGCACGACGCCCCGGAACGCTGCGGCCAGCACGGAGCCCGGGGCCGCGCCGTCGCGGTGCAGCCACTGCACCTCCAGCTCGGCACGGCTCTCCAGCTCCTGACGTTCCGCCCGGTCGGCGACCTCGATCCAGGCGTACGCCCACACCCCCTCGGGCAGCGCCGCGACCAGCGTCGCGATCGCCGGCAGCGCGGTCTCGTCGCCGGCCAGCAGCACCCAGTCGGCGGCCGCCGCGGCCTCGGCGAACGGGACCGGCGGGGCGTACAGGGCGGAGGGACCAACCATCCCGAGCCGGTCCCCCGGCGCGGCGCGCAGCGCCCAGGAGGCGGCCGGCCCGGTGTCACCGTGCAGCACGAAGTCGATCTCGACCAGCCGGGTGCCGGGGCGCCGGCCGCGCAGGGTGAAGCTGCGCATCACCGGGCGCTCGGCCTCGGGGATCGCCAGGTAGGCCCGGTACCAGCCCGTCGGGTCGTCCTGCCGGGCGGGCAGCACCGGCTCGCGCCGGCCGGGGCGGGGGAAGCAGAGCTTGAGCTGCTGGTCGGGGGTGGTGCCGACGGTGTCGGGCAGCTCCTCGGCGGCGAAGGTGATCCGGGCGGTGCGCGGCGTGATCCGGCGGACCTCGACGACCTCGACGAAGGTGACGGGCAATGTCATCGCGAAACCCCTTCGATTGGTAACCTTACGGCATAAAGAGTTGCCGTCGGAGCGATACTTTACGCCATAAGGAGATGCCGGATGACCGTCTACGCCGGGCAGGGCGACGCCCATCGCTCGCTCGCCCTGCTCTGGGGCGCACCCGAGGAACCGCGCACCGGGCGCAGCGGCCCGAAACCGGGCCTGAGCGTGGACGCGATCGTGTCCGCCGGAATCGCGGTCGCCGACGCCGAGGGAATGGCCGCACTGTCGATGCGCGCCGTGGGCGAACGGCTCGGCCGCACCGCGATGGCGCTCTACACCTATGTGCCCGGCAAGGCCGAACTGCTCGACCTGATGCACGACCGGGCGCTCGCCGAACTCACCGCCGAACCCACGGGCGAGTTCACCGCCGAACCCACGGGTGAGTTCACCGGCGAACTCACCGACGAAGTCACCGGCGAACTCGCGACCGGACACCCCCCGGCCGATGACTGGCGGGAAGCCGTCACCGCCTGGGCCGAGGCCCTGTACGCGTGCTACCTGCGCCACCCCTGGGTGCTCCAGGTCTCGCAGGCCCGCCCAGTGCTCGGCCCCGCCGAACTCGCCGCGATGGAAGCCCTGTTGCGCGCGCTGCGGCCGGCCGGGCTGGCTCCGCGGCGGCTGCGCGGGGCGGTCGCCGCACTCTGGCAGTTCGTCCGCGGCCTGGCCGCCACCACCGCCGACGCACGCGGCGCGGCCGCCGCGACCGGCGTCGCCGACGAGGACTGGTGGGCCGCCCGCTCCGCCCGGCTCATGGAGCTGGCGCCCGACTTCGCTGACCGCTTCCCGCTGCTCACCGCCCTGCAGAGCACGGGCGGCGGCGCCCCGGAGGACAGCCACCGGGAGGCCTTCCGCAGCGGCCTCGCCGTGCTGCTCGACGGCATCGCGGCGGAGGGCCTCCGGGCGGATCCACGGTGACACGATCGCCGGACTCCAAGCGTTCCGCGGTACGGACGTCCTCGTCGACGCCGTCACCCGGGGCGGGCCGACACTCGCCCCGGGCCCGGCATCGACGAGGGTCACCCGTCCGCCTCGGAAAAATTCTTCCGCCCGGCGGGCAACCCGCCTCGACACCCATCGCGTTCAGCAGCCGTGAGAACGACACGACGGACACGGCCGACCAGGCCGCGGCAGCTGACGGGAACGGCACGGACACCATGGCGGGAACAGCACGATGAGGGACGCGACACCGAACTTCGAGGAGTTCGTCTCCGCCTGCGGCCCGAAACTGCTGCGCATGGCCTGGTTGCTGACCGGCGACCGGCACCAGGCCGAGGACCTGCTGCAGACGGCACTCGCCAAGGTCTGGCCCAAGTGGGAGCGGATCTCCCTCGACCGGCCCGAGGCGTACCTGCGCAAGGTCCTGGTCAACTGCCACGTCTCCTGGTGGCGCCGCCGCTGGACTGGGGAACTGCCGCACGACGAACTGCCGGACCGGCCGTCGGCGGGCTCGGACCCGTACGAGGACGTAGTGCTCGGGCAGGTCGTCGCCCAGGCCGTCCGGGCGCTGCCGCCGCGCCAGCGGGCCGTGGTCGTGCTGCGCTTCTTCGAGGACCTCAGCGTGGAGGAGACCGCCGAGGTGCTGCGCTGCTCCACCGGCACGGTCAAGAGCCAGACGCACCACGCACTGGCCGCACTGCGCGGCCGGCTGCCGACCCGGGAACTGCTGCTGGACGGAGGACACCGTGACCGGACGTGACCTGCTGGACCCGGACGCCCACGGGCCCGCCGACGGCGACGAGGAACAGGAGCTGCGGTTCCTGCTCCGGCGGGCCGTTCCGGACCTGGACGCCCCGGAGGACCGCATCGACCGGATCCGCGCCCGCGCCGCCCGCACCCGCTCCCGGCGGCGGGCCGCCACCGTCGGCGCCGGGCTGACCGGCGGGCTGGTCGCCGCGGCGCTGGCGGCCGCACCCGCCCTCGCACCGGCCCCGGACCGAGGGCCGGCCACGGGGCCGGTGGGTACGCCGTCCGCCGTGTCCCCGCTCCCACCCGCCCCGCCGGGCGATCCGGGCGCGGTCCTGCCCTCGGGGACGGCCATCCGCTTCCCGGCCCTGCCGGACGTCGTCGTCGACGTGCCCAACGGCTGGCACACCCGCGACGGCGTCACCGGCGACCCCCGGGAGGGCATCGGCTTCCTCGCCACGCACCCGCTCGACGGGAAGTCCTCCTGCCCGGAGGCCGGCCTCTGCGTACCGGTCGGACCGCTCACCGCCGGCGGCGCCTTCGTCGCGCTCCAGCTGATCGACGACCAGGCCCGGATCGACCAGACCCCGACCCCCGCGGGCCCGGGCACCCTCACCGAGGGCACGCCGAAGGCGTTGTGCACGATGTACGGCGGCACCCGGGAGCTCACCGGGCACCGCGTCGTCGTCCGGGACGGCCGTCCCGCGCTGATCGAGCTGACGGCCTGCCTGCGCGAGCCGTCCGACCGGACGCTGCGGCAGGTGCGCCAGGTGCTCGACTCCCTGCGTACCACCGCCGGGGGCGGAAGCACGCCGGCGAAGACCCCGCGCGGCTGATCCGAAGCCCCTCTCCCTCCCCTGGCGTCCCTCCCCGGGCGCCCCCGAAGCTCCTTTCCCGAAGGCTGAACCGCCATGTCCCTACCCCGTCGCGCCCTGGCCGGACTGGCGCTGCTCCTCGTGAGCTGCGCGCCCAACACCGCCACAGGACCCGTACCGCCGGCCGCGGCCGTCCCCGACACCCCCGACACCTCCGGCGCCCCCGCGTCCGTACCGCCCACGCCGCACCCGCCCGCGGCGGTCACGGCCGGCCGACCCGCGCCGCCCGAGCTGCCGCGGCAGCTCCCCGGGGTCGGGCCCGACCTGCTGGCAGCCGTGCCCGCCGGGACGAGGCAGGCACTGGTCGTCACCGGTGACGGCCCCGACGCCTCGACCGGCCGCGCCGTCCTCTACCGCGACGACGGCACCGGCTGGCTCGCCGGCCCGTCCTGGCCCACCCGCAACGCCCTGCGCGGCTGGTCCTCGGACCACCACGAGGGCGATCTGCGCTCGCCGATCGGCGTGTTCGCCCTCGGCGACGCCGGCGGGCGCCTCCCCGACCCGGGCACCCGGCTCCCCTACGACCGCTCCGACGACTTCAGCATCTCCGGCACCGGCTTCGCGGGCGAGCCGCTCGCCGGGGCCTTCGACTACGTGGTGGCCATCGACTACAACCGCGTGCCCGGAACCTCCCCGCTCGACCGGCGCCGCCCGCGCGGCGGGGAGTACGGCGGAGGCATCTGGCTGCACGTCGACCACGGCGGGCCCACCCACGGCTGCATCGGGCTCACCCCCGACCGCATGCGCGAACTGCTCCTCGCCCTCGACCCCGCACTGCACCCGGTCGTGGTGATGGGCGACGCCCGGGCACTGGCCCGCTGAGGGGCCGGGCGCTCCGGGTCCGGACCGTCAGGAACGGCGGCTGCCACGGGGCGTGCCCGCACCTGCGACCGCGGCAGCCGCCCTAGCCGTGCCGGGCCGCGGGGAGCGCCAGCAGGACGCCGACGACCACCAGGGTGGCGTACCCGGCGGTCTCGTGGCCGGCCGGCACCAGGACCCGGACGAAGCCGAACAGCCGGAAGCCCGCGATCCAGGTGGACAGCAGGCCGGAGGCGCCGCCGACGATCAACACCGAACCGAGGTAGCCGAACAGGGTCTTCATGCTCCCGAGCCTAGGAATCCGGCGCTCCGCCCGGCATCCGACTTTCGGCGCGGTCCGGCACCACCAAAGTCGCACTGGCCGCCGGGTCCCCAGGGGCCAAGGGGTCCACGGGGCCCGGACGGCCCCGCACGGCTCCGCACGGCCCCACACGGCTCCGCACGGCTCCGCACGGCTCCGGACGGAGCAGCCGGCCCGGCGGCCCGGCGGCGGCGCGGGTACGTTCGCGGTGTGCTCCTCACCCGCGTGACGCCGAAGTCGTCTTCCGCCACCAGGGCCGCGGCCGGCACCACCGCCTGCGCCCTCCTGATACTCGTCGCCGCCCCGGCCGCCCTCGCCCAGGACTCCGTCCCCGCCGTCGGCGGGGAGCGGCTCGGCCGCCCGGCCGTCCAGGTCGAACCGCTGGCCGGGGCGCCGGCGCTGCCCGCCGAACTGACCGGCCGCTCCTGGCTGGTCGCCGACGCGGCCACCGGCGAGGTGCTCGCCGCCCGCGACGCCCACCTGCCGCTGCCCCCGGCCAGCACCCTCAAGATGCTGTTCGCGGACACCGTGCTCCCCAAGTTCGACCGGGGGGTGGAACACAAGGTCACCACGGCCGAACTCGCCAGTCTCGGCGCCGGCAGCAGCCTGGTCGGCGTCAAGGAGAACCTGGCGTACCGGGTCGAGGACCTCTGGCGGGGCGTCTTCCTCAGCTCCGGCAACGACGCCGTCCACGTCCTCGCCCACATGAACGGCGGCATCCAGCAGACCGTCACCGAGATGCAGGAGCGGGCCCGGGCCCTCCAGGCCCGGGACACCAAGGTGGTCTCGCCCGACGGCTACGACATGGACGGCCAGGTCTCCTCCGCCTACGACCTCACCCTCTTCGCCCGGGCCGGGCTGCGCAACGCCGACTTCCGCTCCTACTGCGCCACCCGCACCGCGCGCTTCCCCGGCGGGCTGGACAAGCTCACCGGCCAGCGCACCAGCTTCGACATCGCCAACACCGACCGGCTGCTCGGCAAGTACCCCGGCCTGATCGGCGTCAAGAACGGCTACACCACCAACGCGGGCGCCACCTTCACCGGCGCCGCCGAGCGCGACGGCCGCACCCTGCTCGTCACGGTGATGCACCCCGAGGCGCAGGGCCGGGTGTACGACGAGGCCGCCAGCCTGCTCGACTGGGGGTTCGCGGCCGCCGGGAAGGTCCAGCCGGTCGGCAGACTGGTCGACGAGCCCGCCGCCCCCTCGCCCTCCGCCGGGGCCGACGCCGAGGCCGCCGACCAGCTCCCGCCCTGGTCCCGCCCGCCGGTGAGCGGTGCCTCCGGCTCCGGCTCCGACACGGGCTTCGACGCCGCCGTCTGGACCGCCGCCGTCCTCGGCACAGCCCTCGCCGCCTGGGCCACCGCCCGCACCGCCGCCCGCCGGCGCGCCGGCGCGCCGGCCGTACCCGTCGGGGCGCCCGCCGGGGGCGGCGCGAGCGCCGTCGGGGGCGCCACCGGCGTCGGCGGCCGGCGCCGCACGGCCGCCCGCCGCGCCCGCGGCCTGCTGCGAACCGCCCGGTCCCGCCTGCCCCGCTGATCAGGCAGGACGTCCCGATGGAACTCTGGCTGCTGAACACCTTCTCCACCGGTCTGCTCGCCGTCCTGGTGGTCGGCTGCTGCGTCCTGCTGACCCTGCTGGGCAGCATCGTCACCACCCGCCGCTACCCGGCGCTCGTGGGCGGCGAGAACAACGACATGGTCGGCGTGGTGCTCGGCATGTTCGGGGCGATCTACGGCATCATCCTGGCCTTCGTCATCGTCAACCTGTGGACCGAGCTCCAGGACACCCAGAAGGTGGTCGCCAGCGAGGCGACCTCCGTCTCCCAGATCGCCCGCGACGCGCAGGCCTTCCCGCCCGACGCCCGGGCGGCCGTGGACGCGGCCATCCACGACTACGTGCACGCCGTGGTCGAGCTGCAGTGGCCGCTGATGCGCTCCGGGAAGGGCGACTACCAGGTGACGGCCGCCAGGGTCGAGGCGGTCTACCAGGCGCTGCGCGGGTACGAGCCGCAGTCGCAGACCGAGCAGGCCTTCTACGCCAAGGCACTCGACAGCCTCAACGACGTGGTCGCCCAGCGCCGCACCCGGATCGACGTCAGCCGGGAGGAACTGCCCGTGCTGCTCCAGGTGCTGATCGTCGGCGGCGCACTGGTCATCCTGCTGCTGACCCTGCTGTACGGCATCCGCAGCCGCCCGGTGCGGCTGCTGTTCGTCGGGTCGGTGTCCGCTCTGATCGGCTTCAGCCTGCTGCTCGTCCTGGTGCTGGACCGGCCGTTCGCCGGGGATCTCAGCGTCTCGTCGGCCCCCTTCAAGGAGAGCGCGCTCGCGCGGTTCTGGTGACCGGCCTCTAGACTTCCGATCATGACCACGCCCGACCCCTCCGCCGCGGACCGGCTCGCCCGGATCGTCCGGCTCTCCTCCGGGAGCTACCTGCTCGTCACCACGTACAAGAAGGACGGCACCCCGGTGCCGACCCCGGTGTGGGTGGTGCGCGACGGGGAGGCGCTCGGGGTCTGGACGGTCGCGGACTCCTGGAAGGTCAAGCGGATCCGCAACCGCGCCGACGTGCTGGTCGGCCCCTGCGACGTCAAGGGCCGCCCGACCGGCGAGCAGTACCCCGCCACCGCCGAGATCCTCGGCCCCGAGCGCACCGCCGCCTACCGCACGCTGCTGCGCCAGAAGTACGGCCTGGTCGGCGTGCTCACCCTGCTCGGCAGCCGGCTGCGCCGCGGCGAGCGCGGGACGGTCGGCATCCGGATCACGCCGGCCTGAGACCACGGCTACGGGTGCGGGCCCGCCAGCGCGCTGGGCAGCCCGACGAACTCCGACTCCGGACCGAACCGCTCCTCCAGCCCGTCCGCCAGGGCGTTCAGCGCGGCCGCTCCGTCGCCGTGGAAGGACGACCCGTGCATCACCGCCAGGGTGCGCGGGCGCAGTCCGGCGAGGGAGCGCAGCGCGCTCGCGGCGGCCGTCAGACAGGAGGTCTGGCGGAACAGCCGCTCGGACTCCAGGGCCGATTCGACCAGGTCCACGTCGGTGACGGCGGGGCCGTCGCCGAGGTGGGTGAAGAGGTCCCCGCAGAACAGGGTGCGGGTCTGCTCCTCGAACAGCACCCGCGCCTCCCATCCGTGCGGCACGTGCGCGGTGTTGATGTTGCGCATCCGTCGGCGCACCTGGCGCCCGCCGAGGTCCAGCACCTCGCCGTCGTCCATCGGCACCGGCGGGCGGTCGGCCAGGTCGTTCAGCGAGACCAGGCAGCCGAGCGTGTTGTGGGCGACCCGCGCGTGCGGGGCCGCGGCGAGGAACTCGTTCATCGCCCCGCACTCGTCCGCCTCGACGTGCCCGAAGGTCACCCACCGCAGCCGCTCCACCGGCAGCACCCGGCCGACCGCCTCGGACACCGCCGGGAACAGCGAGCGCATCCCGGTGTGGAAGATCAGCGGCTCCTCGGCGTCGACCAGGAACTGGTTGAAGGTGAATCCGGCGGGCGGGGCGATCTCCGGGACGAACGTCGAGACCCGGTAGATGCGCTCGGCGATCTCGTCGATGCGTGTCTCCATGGGCCCGTTGCCTACCGGAGCGGCCCGGGAACGCCGTGCAGGCGGCACCGGACATGCCGCCCCCGTCGCCGGTTCGGCCGAGCCGCGCCCGTACCCGGGAGGGCACGGGCCCGCCGGGCGGCGTGGCAGGCTGGCGGCCATGGAACAGAACGAGGCCGTGCCGCTCCCCCTGCTGGTCGTCGACGGCGCGAACGTGGTCGGCTCCGTGCCGGACGGCTGGTGGCGGGACCGTCGGGGCGCCGCCGAGCGGCTGCGGGACGGGCTGGTCGCGGTCGCCGCCCGGGGCGTGCCGGAGCTGCCCGGGCCGCTGGAGGTGGTCCTGGTGGTGGAGGGTGCGGCCCGGGGCGTCGCCGGGCTGCCGCGGGTGCGGGTGGTCGAGGCGGGCGGCAGCGGGGACGACCGGATCGTGGAGCTGGTCCGCTCCGCCCGTACCGAGGATCCGCGGCGGACCTGCCTGGTCGTCACCGCCGACCGTGAACTACGCTCCCGTGTCGGCGAGTTGGGTGCCGGGGTGACCGGGCCCCGCAGTGTCCGGAGCTGACCTCTCCCAGGGGTGGCCACCGTCCCGGCCGCGCTCCAGCAGCGGGATCAGCGCGAAGGACGCGTCGCTGAGCCCGCCGAGGGTGTAGTGGCGCGGGCCGGGTTCTCCGTGGCCGGTGGCGTAGCCGGCCAGGTTCCAGGTGTAGACCGGGATGTCGTCGGGGACGGGCGCGAACGGGTCCGTCCGCGACCAGTGGGCCTGCTCGTCGGTCACCACGACCACCCGGTCGTGCTCCCGGTAGTGCCGGCGGACCGCGCCGGCCGTGTCGGTGCCGCCCAGGTTGCGGAAGAGCCGCAGGGTCCGGAGCACCGACGGCTCCGGTTCGACCACCCGGCTGCCGGTGCCGAACTGGACCAGGTCGGCCCGCTCGGCCCGCAGCGCCAGCGCGGTGCCGAAGACGGCGGCCGTGTCCGCCCGGCTCAGCTGAGTCCGGGCCGACGGCAGGTCGAACATCGAGCCCGAGCGGTCCACCAACACCAGGGTGCGGCCGGGCAGGGCGGGCACCCTGGCCAGCGAGTGGCCGAGGGCGGTCTCCAGGGGCTCGGACCAGCGCGAGGAGCCGGTGGCGCGGTGGGCGGCGAGGAAGCGGAACGGGAACTGCCGGGAGCGCAGGACCTCCTCCGGGTCGGCGATCCGGCGGGCCACCTCCGCCGCCGCCTCGTCGTGGATCCCGGCCTGGTCGAAGTTGCGGAGGTTGCGCACCAGCGCCATCGGGCCCATCGAGGGGATGACGGCCTCCCAGGCGGCGGCGTCCAGCGGTCCCTGCAGCCAGCCCGCCAGGGCCTCCCAGGTCATCCCGGCCTCGGCGAGGCGCCGCGCGCCGCCGGGCTCGGTGACCAGCGCCCGGCGGCCGGCCGGCGGGACGCCGAGCAGCGCGTGGTGGGCGCCCAGCAGGCGCTGCTCGCCGGTCGGCAGGGCCCGGTCCGGGTGGTGGCGGCGGTCCAGGGCGTACCGGAACAGCGCGCCCTGCCAGGGCTTGTCGGGGTCGGGCGCGGGGTGGGTGAGCTCCAGGACGTCGCCGAAGCGGAAGGTGTGCGAGGGCGTGTCGTACTTCAGCAGCGCGCGGCCGCTGTAGAGCCGGCGGACCGCGTCGCCGAGGCCGCGGCGCAGCGGCTGGGGCAGCCGGCGGCCGTACCGGCCGGTCCAGAGATCCAGCAACTCCCCCGGCTCGTCGGGGCGTTGGAGCACCGCCTCGACGGCCTGGCGGGAGTACCCGGCGGCGCCGGCCGCCGCCCGGGCGTGGACGAACTCGACGGCCCCGACCAGGGCGGCCGTGCGGATGCGGAACTCCGTGCGCAGCCAGCGCAGCAGGCCGAGGGTCCACTCGGGGTCGCTGACGGCGAGTTCGCGGATCAGCCGCACGTACCGCCGGTCGCGTTCGACGGCCGACTCGTAGAAGCTCTCCTGGCCGTACAGGTGGGACACGGCGAGGAGGAAGAGCTCGTCCTTCGGCTCCCGGACGTAGCCGGTGCCGCCCTGGTGGTTGGTGACCGCCGTTCCCGGGGCGGCCGCCCCGCGCCGGGTGGCCGCCGCGCCGCGAACCACCGGCGGCGGCGCCGAGCGCAGGTGCGCGACCGCCGGGATCGGCCACAGGCCGTGGGTGGCGAGCGGGAAGGGCCCCCCTCGCCCGGTGAGTCCCGGTAGTTCTCGCTGGATCTCGGCCCTGGTGGCGGCCTTGCTCCGTTGGCGGTTGAACCGGGTCATGCAGAGGTCCCCCTGGTGGGTGGTCGGGCTGGAGCGGGAGGAGACGGGCACGCGGGAGCGGGCGCGGGCCGAGAGCGGCGTGCGCCGGAACGGGCGCCTCCCGGGATCAGAAGTGGCACCGGTGTCACTTGATGGTTTCGGAAAGGAAGTAACCGGGGCCGGGCGCATCGGGAGGCGCCGTCCCGGACGCTACCCGGTCGGGCCACGGCCCGTCATCCGATTATTCGCGCCCGGTTGTTCCCGCCCCGATTCCCCTGTCCCGATCTCCCTGTCCCGATCTCCCCGCCCCGATTCCGGCGCCCGGATTCCGGCGCCCCGATTTCGGACCGTACGGGAACCACCTCGCGGTCGCGTCCGACTGCTGGGAGGTGAGTGCGAAGTCGCCGGGTGTCCGGCCGTTGAGTGTGCTGGCGGGGTTCCTCCTGCTGCTGGTGGTGGTGTTCGTGGTGGCCTACGGGGTGGGCCGGCAGGTGGGCCCGGTGGCGCCCGGGCTGCGACCGAGCAGCGGTGGCGGGGCGTCGCCCGGAATGGGTGGGCACGACATGGGCGGGATGCGGTGAGCGCCGTCGCCGAGCCCGTGGTCGCCACCGATCTGGCGGTCGGCGGGATGACCTGCGCCGCCTGCGTGGGCCGGGTGGAGAAGCGGCTGGCCCGGCTCGACGGGGTGACGGCCGGGGTGAACCTGGCGACCGGGCGGGCCCGGGTGCTGCACCCGGCCGGGATTCCGGTCGCGGAGCTGGTGGCGGCGGTCGAACGGGCGGGCTACACCGCCGAGCCGCTGCCCGCGGGGGCTCCGGTCATGGCGGCGGCCGAGGAGCCGGACGAGCGGTGGCGGCTGCTGGTCACCGCCCTGCTGGCCGTCCCGGTGCTGGTGCTGTCAATGGTGCCGTCGGCGCAGTTCACCGCCTGGCAGTGGGTCTGCTTCGCACTCGCCGTCCCGGTGGTGACCTGGGGGTCGGCCGGTTTCCACCGCCGGGCCCTGCGGGGCCTGCGGCACGCGGCGGCGACCATGGACACCCTGGTCAGCCTGGGTGTGGTGGCCTCCTTCGGCTGGTCCGCGTACGCGCTGTTCCTCGGCGGGGCCGGCGATCCGGACATGCGGATGCCGTTCTCGCTGACCGCCGACGGCGGCGGCACCGCGCACGTGTACCTGGAGGCGGCGGTCGGCGTGCCGCTGTTCGTGCTGGCCGGGCGGCTGCTGGAGGGCCGGGTGCGCCGGCGCAGCGGGTCCGCGCTGCGGGCGCTGGCCGAGCTGGGCGCCAAGCAGGTGTGCCTGCGCGAGGCGGACGGCGAGGAGCGCCTGGTGCCGATCGAACTGCTGCTGCCCGGGCAGGAGTTCGTGGTGCGGCCGGGTGAGCGGGTGGCCACCGACGGGGTGGTGCTCGAAGGGGGTTCGGCGCTCGACCTGAGTCTACTGACCGGGGAGAGCGTGCCGGTCGAGGTCGGCCCCGGGGACCCGGTGGCGGGCGCGACGGTCAACGTGGGCGGCGCCCTGGTGGTCCGGGCCACCGCCGTCGGCGCGGACACCCAACTGGCCCGGATCACCGCACTGGTGGCGCAGGCCCAGGCCGGCAAGGCGCGGGCGCAGCGGCTCGCCGACGCGGTGGCCGGGGTGTTCGTGCCCTGCGTGCTGGCGATCGCCGCCAGCGTGCTGGGCTTCTGGCTGGGCGCCGGCGCGGCCCCGCAGGCGGCGGTGACGGCGGCGGTCGCGGTGCTGGTGGTGGCCTGCCCGTGCGCGCTCGGCCTGGCCACGCCGACGGCGCTGCTGGCGGCGACCGGGCGCGGCGCCGAGCTGGGCGTGCTGGTGCGCGGCCCGGAGGTGCTGGAGAGCCTGCGCCGGGTGGACACGGTGGTGATGGACAAGACCGGGACGCTGACCACCGGCCGGATGGAGCTGGCGGCCGTCACCACCGCCGACGGCCTCCCCGAGGACGAGGCCCTGCGGTGGGCGGGCGCGGTCGAGCACCGCTCCGAGCACCCGATCGGCCGGGCCGTCGCGGCGGCGGCACGGGAGCGCTGCGGGCCGCCGCCGGCCGTGGCGGGCTTCACGGCCACCACCGGGCTCGGGGTGTCCGGGACGGTCGAGGGCCGGGCCGTGCGGGTGGTACGGCCGGACGACACCGTCCTGCCGCCGGCCCTGGCCGAGGCGGCCGCGCGGGCCGGCGAGGCGGGCCGCACGGCCGTCGCCGTCGAGCTGGACGGGCGGCCGGCGGCCGTCCTGGAGGTCGGCGACACGCTGCGCCCCGGCAGCTGGCGAGCGCTCCACCGGCTGCGCGGGCTGGGCCTGGAGACCGTGCTGCTGACCGGGGACGGCCCCGGCGCCGCCCGGGCGGTGGCGGCCGAGCTGGGCATCGAGCGGGTGCACGCCTCGGCCTCCCCCGAGCGCAAGGCCGAGGTGGTGGCCGAACTGCGGGCCGCCGGACGGACGGTGGCGGTGGTCGGCGACGGCGTCAACGACGCGGTGGCCCTGGCCTCGGCGGACCTCGGGGTGGCGCTGGCCTCCGGCAGTGACGCCGCGATCGGCGCGGCCGGGCTGACCCTGGTGCGCGGCGACATCGAAGCGGTGGTGGACGCCGTACGGCTGGCACGGCAGACCCTCGCGACCATCCGGGCCAACCTGCTCTGGGCCTTCGGCTACAACCTGGTGCTGATCCCGTTGGCGGCGGTCGGACTGCTCAACCCGATGCTGGCGGCGGTCGCGATGTCGCTCAGCTCGCTGCTCGTGGTGGGCAACAGCCTGCGGCTGCGCACCTGGGAGCCGGGGCGGGCGCAGCGCCGGGGAGGACGGCGATGACGGGCCCGAAGGGGAGGCCGGCGGCGAAGGACTCGAAGGTAATGGCGACGGTGAAGGCGTCCGAGCGTCTCAGGGTGGCCGGCCCGCCGGTCGGCGCTGCGGTACTGGCCCTGGTCCTGCTCACCGGGTGGACGGCGGTCGGCGGGGCCGGCCGCGCCCGCCCGGTGGAGGCCGGGCCGGGCTGGGTGCTGCTGCCGGCGGCGGGAGCGGCCTCCGCCACGGCGGCCTTCTTCACGGTCCGCAACCCGGGCGACGTTCCCGACGAACTGACCGGCACCAGTTGGGAGTTCGGCGGCCGGATCACCCCGAAGCGGCACCTGCACCAGGGGGCGGCGGGCCGCTGGGAGCCGGCACCGTCGCTGCCCGTCCCGGGCCGCGGCGAACTGCGGATGACCCCGGAGGACTCCGACCTGATGATCACCGACCCGCCGCCGCTGCGGGCCGGCCAGCGGGTGGAGTTCACCCTCACCTTCCGGCACAGCCCACCGCTGCGGCTCACCGCCCAGGTGCTGCCCGCGGCCGAACGGCCGCGCTGAACGGCCGCCTTGAACGGCTGCGCTGAACGCCCGCCTTGAACAGCCGCCTTGTGCGGCCACACCGAACTGCCTCGCCGAACGGCGTCAGGGCGTGTGCCGCGGGGGTCGTCCTCCGACTCCCGCGGCACACGCCCTGATCCTCCGCTCAGGCAGTCCCCTCCCCGAGCGTCTCCTCGGTGGTCCGGCGCGGGGTGGCCGCGCCGGGCGGGCCGTAGCCGGCCCGCAGCACCAGCTGGACGTGGCCCGGCCCGGTGGCCGGGTCGCGCAGCGCCCAGCGGGTGTCCGGCCACTCGATCGCCTGGTGCCAGACGGTGAGCCGGACGCCGTGCAGCGTGGCCAGCAGCCAGACCCGCTCCAGCGCCTGCCCGGTGCGCAGCCAGTCCAGCGGGCCGTCGCCGGGGGTGGTCAGGGTCCACAGCTGGGGCAGCGCCTCGAACCGCTGGGAGGGCTGCCCGGGCGCCTCCGGCGGGCGGCCGGCGAACTCGCGCATCGGCACCCGGGCGTCGTGGTCCTGCGGGCCGAGCGCGGCCTGCGGGATGCCGTCCTCGGCGGTGCCGTCGTCGCTCCGCAGCCAGGTGCGGGACTCCTCGGTGCGGGCCGGGTCGGCGGCGTTGCGGCGCTCGGCCTCGGCGGTGAGCGCCTGCACCCGCCGTACGCCGTCCTCCTCCAGTGCGGCGAGCGCGACGCCCTCCTCGCGGGCGGCGGCCATCAGCTCGCCGATCACCGCCTCGGGCACGTCGCGCTGGGTGAAGGGCTCGCGGCTGGAGTGCCGGGCGGCGATCGCCGGGTAGAGGTCACGGCCGAAGGGCGCCTCCTCGGCGGCCGGCCGGGAGAGGTCGAGCACGGCGAGCAGGCCGGGATCGGCGATGTCGGGCAGCAGCCGCACCAGCGGCTCCCGGTCCAGCCGCCCGGCCGCCACCCGCAGGTTGAGGACGGCCGCGCCGACCGCGATGTGCACCGCGGCGCCGACCGGGTCGGCCAGCGGGACGGAGCGCCCGGTGTCGGCGTGCACGGCGAGCCCGCGCCCGTCCGGGGTCGGCGCGAAGCGCCAGGGCTGGCTGTTGTGCAGCGACGGCGCCGCTCCGCCGGCGGCGGCGAGCAGGCGCAGGTCGGCCGCGCTGAGCATCTGGGTGAGAGCCGGGTCGAGCGTCATGGCGATCCACTCCTTCAACCGCGAGGCTTCGGCTTCGACCGCGGGGTTCGGCCGCACGGGCCCGCCGGTCCCGCTGTCCACGGTCCCGCTGTTCAGGGGGCCCGCTGTTTCACAGGTCCCCCTGAACAGGGTCCCGCTGTTTACGAGCGTGCGCGCCCCGCGTGGCCGAGGACAGGGCCCTTGGGCCCGTCCTCGGGCCCGTCCGGTGGATCGGGACGGGGGCGGATCCACCGGACGGGCCGTCCGTCACCCGTGCGGGACGACCGCGACGGGAGCCTCGGCGTGGTGCAGGACGGCGTGCGCGATCCGGCCGAGCCGGGGCCCGAACTCGATCGGGCGCCGTCCCCGGCCGACCACGACCAGCGCGGCGCCGGCGGAGGCCTCGACCAGGGCGCGGGCGGCACCGAGCTGCACGTCCTCGACCACGTCGACGTCCGGGTGCTGCTCGCGCGGGCCGGCCAGGGCGAGCGAGAGCAGCTTGGCCTCCAGCGCCTCCAGCTGGGCGAGCTCGGCCGCCGGGACGGCCCCGCCCGCGTAGCCGAACACCGGCGGCAGCTCCCAGCCGTGCACCGCGCGCACTCGGGCGCCGCGCAGGGCCGCCTCGCGGAAGGCGAAGTCGAGCACCTCGGTCTCCGGGTTGTGGACGTCGACGCCGACCACCACCTCGCCCTCGCCGGCCTCGCCCTCCTCGCGCACCACGACCAGCGGCACGGTGCTGTGCCCGGCCGCCGACATGCTGACCGAGCCCAGCAGCAGGCCGGTGAACCCGCCGCGGCCGCGCGAGCCGAGCACCAGCAGGTCCGCCTCCGATGCGGCGGCCACCAGACCGTCCACCGGCGCGTCCAGGACGGCGTCGGTCTCCACGGCCAGGTCGGGGTGCAGGGCGCGGATGTCCTCGGCGGCCTCGGCCAGGGTGCGGCGGACGGCCTGCGGCAGGTCGTCCGCCTCGGCGAAGGAGGACACACCGTCGGTCAGCCACGGCCACGCGTGCACCAGGCGCAGCGAGGCGCCCCGGCGCACCGCCTCGTCGGCGGCCCAGTGGGCGGCCGCGGTGCTCTGCGGCGATCCGTCGACCCCGGCCAGCACGGTTGACGTCATGAGTGTTCCTCCACACTGTCGACACATCGTCGACGCTCGGCGGTTCGGTGCGGGCCGCGGTGCGCTCTGACGCCCCGTCCGCTCCTCCCCCACCCTGGCAGCTCCGCGCCTTCCGGCGGCAGGGGCCCCAGGGCCCTGGACGGCGGGACGAAAGGCCCGCCCGACGGAGCCTACGGCGGACCCCGCCGTCCGGACCACCGACGCATGGGCACTACCGTGAACACGGCAATCCCGCTGGTCGGCGGCCCCGGAGTGGGGCCGGGCGGCGGGGCCGGCCGTCCGCGGGGCGGACGGGGCCCGTCCGGACGGTGGACGGGCCGGTCAGGGCAGCACGACGAGGAGGACAGCGGTGGGCGGAGCGGACGGCGGCGCGGCGGGTGGCGGCGCGCGGATGCCACGGCTGCGCCTGGACGAGCTGCTGGAGGAGCTCCAGTGGCGGATCGACGCGGCGCGCGGCACGCAGAACCGGGTGCACAGCCTGCTGGAGGCGGTGCTGGCGGTCGGGCGGGAGCTGGACCTGGCGCAGGCACTGCACCGGATCGTGGAGGCCGCCGCCGATCTGGTGGACGCCCGGTACGGGGCGCTCGGGGTGATCGGGCCGGACGGGCACACCCTGTCGCAGTTCCTGACGGTGGGCCTGACGGACGAGGAGATCGCCGAGATCGGCCCGCCGCCGTCGGGCCAGGGCATCCTGGGCGAACTGATCCGCGAGCCGCGGCCGCTGCGCTGCCCGGTGCTGTCGGACCACCCGGCCTCGGTCGGGTTCCCGCCGAACCACCCGCCGATGCACACCTTCCTGGGGGTGCCGGTGCGGGTGCACGGCGAGGTGTTCGGCAACCTCTACCTGACCGACAAGCGCGGTGGGCTGGACTTCGACGAGGACGACGAGGCGGTGATCTCCACCCTGGCGGTCGCGGCCGGTGTGGCGATCGACAACGCCCGGCTGTACGAGGAGGCGCAGCTGCGCCAGCGCTGGCTGCGGGCGAGCACCGAGATCACCCGCAGTCTGCTGTCGGGGGCGCCGCGGCTGGAGGTGGTCGAGCTGATCGCCCGCCGGGCGCGGGAGATCTCGGGCGCCGAGCTGGCGGACGTCTCGGTGGCGCTGGCCGGTCCGGAGGAGCGGGCCGAGGAGCTGACGGTGGAGGTCGCGCTGGGCGGCACCCCGTCCGCGCGGCTGGGGGTGACGGTGCCGGTGGACGGCACCCTGTCGGGCGCCGCGTACGCCTCCGGCTCGCCGGCCACCAGTGACGAGCTGGCCTGCGACAGCCGCTTCCCGGCCGGCCCGGCGGGCCGCTTCGACGGGCTGGGCGCGGCGGTGGCGGTGCCGCTGGGCACCGGTCCCGGGTACGGGCGGGGTGTGCTGCTGCTGGCCCGGGCGCAGGGGCAGCCGGCCTTCGGGCCGGAGGAGACCGGCCCGCTGCTGGGCTTCGCCGACCAGGCCGCGCTGGCCCTGGAGCTGGCCGAACGGCGGCGCGACGCCGAGCAGTTGAACCTGCTGGAGGACCGCGACCGGATCGCCCGGGACCTGCACGACCTGGCGATCCAGCGGCTGTTCGCGACCGGGATGACGCTGCAGAGCGCCGGCCGGCTGATCGAGAGCGAGGCCGCGGCGGACCGGGTGGCCCGGGCGGTGGCCGACCTGGACGAGACCATCAAGATCATCCGCTCGACCATCTTCGGCCTGCGCGCCCACAGCGAGCCCGACCGCGGGCTGCGCGCCCGAGCCACCCGGGTGGTCACCGACGCCCAGGGCACGCTCGGCTTCGCGCCCCGGCTGAGCATGGAGGGCCTGCTGGACACCGACGTGCCGCAGGAACTGGCCGGGCACGTGGTCGCGGTCCTCGCCGAGGCGCTCAGCAACGCCGCCCGGCACGCCCGGGCGTCCCGGGTCGAGGTGACGCTGCGTGCCCTGGCCGGGCGGGTGGTGCTGACCGTGACGGACGACGGGGTCGGCGTGCCCGAGGGCGGGCGGCGCAGCGGGCTGCGCAACCTGGCCGAGCGCGCCGACCGGGTCGGCGGCACCTTCACCGTCGACCCGGCCGAGGGCGGCGGCACCCGGCTGGCGTGGGAGGCCCCGATCGGGTCCTGAGGGCCTCTCGGGGGTTTCGGCGCCCCGGTCCCGGCGCCGGGACCGGCCGTCAGCCCCGCAGGGCGCGCAGGAACCCGAGGAGGTGGGCGTTGAACTCCTCGGGCCGCTCCATGTTCGGGTAGTGCCCGGTGCCCTCGACGGTCACCGCGCGACCGTCGACGACGGTGCGCACGACCCGTTCGGCCAGGCCGATGTGGTCCCCGGAATCGATGCCGCCGTTGATCGCCAGCAGCGGGACGGTGATCCCGGTCAGCCGCTTCCAGGTGTCCGACACCGGCACCAGGTACTGGGGCTCGTCGGGGGTGTGCTTGGCGACGGTGCTCCGGGTCATCTCCTTGAGCCGGCGCACCACCTCCGGGTCGACCTCGTCCAGGGCGCGGTACGGCCCGGAGGCGAGGCGGGTGAACGAGTCGAGCCAGCGCTCGGCGTCGCCCTCGGCGAGCGCGGCGGACTGCTCGGCGGCGAGTTCACCGAGCCAGGGGTCGTTGAACTCGGACTCGCTGGTGCCGTTGCCGCTGATCACCAGCGCGCGGACCAGCTCGGGGTGTTCGAGCGCCAGGTCGAGGGCGATCGTGCCGCCCATGGACAGCCCGATCACGGTCACCGGGCCGAGGCCGAGGTGGCGCAGCAGGTCGGCCACGTCGTCGGCGGGGCGGAAGGGCCGGCTCGCGTTGTCGGAGGCGCCGTGGCCGCGGGTGTCCGGTGCGATCACCCGGTGCCCGGGCAGCAGGGCGGGGAACTGGTCGATCCAGCTGCGGTGGTCCAGCAGGCCGCCGTGCAGCAGCACCAGGGGCTCGCCGGTACCGGCGTCGACGTAGGCGAGGCGGCCGTGGCCGCTGTCGAAGGAGCGCGGGTCTAAGGTCGAATCGTGGGCAGCGGAGTACGTCATGACGGACAATGGTAGGTCGGACGATCTCCACGGCTCCGTCGGCATCGGAGGCACCGTCGGTTCCCTCGGCATCGAACTCGCCCGGACGGAGGCGGCGGCCTGAGCGGCGTCCGGGGCCGGCGCGGCGAGGGCGCCCGGCGGCTGGAGCAACTGCCGGACACCGCCGAGGAGTTGCCGGCCACCGCCGATCGAGGACGCCTCGCTCTTCCGGTCCGGCCCGACCGGCGCCCCGGACCGGCTTCGGACACCGAACTCCCGTGCACCGCCTGGGCGTTGCGGGGCCACCGGAAGGCCGCGAGAAGACCGTGGCGGCGCGACCGGATCAGGCCAGGCAGCGGCCGATGACCAGTTCCGGGCGGATGCGGATGCGGACCGTGCCGCCCGGATCGGCCGCCCTGGTGGCCGGGCGGACCTGCGCGCGGCCGAGGACGGTGACGAACCAGCCCGAGCCGTCCCGGCCGTCCACCTCGTCGGCTTCGAAGGCGATCACCGCGCCGTCCACCGCCCGGGCCAGTTCGGAGCCGGCCGGGGCCGAGAGCAGCACGCCGCCGGGGGCCAGCCGGAACGGCACCGGCAGGACGGCCGGGAGGGCGTCGACGGTGTAGACCACCCGGCCGACGTCGGCCCGGGCGAGCAGCTCCAGCGACCGCTTCCGGTCGAGCTCGCGGAGTTCGGGAAGGTCGGGCCGGCCGAACGGGACGGGCCGGTCGTGCGCAGCGGGCCGGTCGTACGGGACGGGCCGGTCGTGCTGGGCGGGCGGGTCGTACGGGACGGGCCGGGGGGACGGGACCTGGTCGCGGTTCATGCGAGCGATGCTCGCCCGCGGCCGGGCCTGATCGCGAGGGCCGATGGTCCCGGCCGGGCCCGGCGAGAGCCCCGACCGGTGGGCCGTCGGCCCCGGGTCACCGGCCCGGAACCGAAGGGCCGTTCGGCGTCGAACGATGCCGAACGGCCCAGGAGGCCCCGGACAGCTCCGGACAGTCTCGGCCGGCCCCGAGCAGCCGGGATCAGCCCCGGCCGGAGCGCAGCACCGACGGCTGCGCGGCCGCGGAGGCCTGGCGCAGCTCGGTGGCGATCAGGGCGGCCTGCACCCGCCGCTCGACGCCGAGCTTGGCGAGCAGCCGTGAGACGTGGTTCTTGACGGTCTTCTCGGCGAGGTAGAGCCGCTCGCCGATCTGCCGGTTGGTCAGGCCCTCGCCGATGAGTTCGAGGACCTCCTGCTCGCGCGCGGTCAGGCCCGGTCCGGTGGTGACCGGCTGGGCGGGTTCGGCGTCGCTGCGCAGGCGGTTCAGGAGGCGGGTCGCGGCGCCGGGGTCGAGCATCGAGCGGCCGGAGGCGACGGTGCGGACGGCGGCGACCAGGTCGGTCCCGCTGATCTGCTTGAGCACGTACCCGGCGGCGCCCGCCATCACGGCGTCCAGCAGCGCCTCCTCGTCGTCGAAGGAGGTCAGCATCAGACAGGCCAGCCCGGGCATCCGCGAGCGCAGCTCACGGCAGACCGAGACGCCGTCGCCGTCGCCCAGCCGGACGTCCAGCACGGCCACGTCGGGCCGCAGCGCGGGCACCCGGACGAGCGCCTGCTCGGCCGTCGCCGCCTCCCCGACCACTTCCAGGTCCGGCTCGCCGTCCAGCAGGTCGTGCACCCCGCGGCGCACCACCTCGTGGTCGTCCAGCAGGAACACCCGGACCGGCGCCGAGACCTCGGCACCCTCCGTCTTGGTCGCCATCACGCGGCTCCACCTTCGTCACACCCCCGCACACTCCAGCGGGGCCCAGGGCATCATCCCCCGGGCCCGGCCGCCGGCCCAGGGCCCAACGGCCCCATTCCGGCCGGGCCACAGGGCCCAGCCGGTCCGGGAGGCCGGTCCGGGGTCGGCGCCGCTCAGCGCCCCTGGCGCCGTACGTTCCCGAGCCCTATCAGCAGGAAGGCGAGCGCGACGCCCGCGCCGCTGACCGCCGCGAGCGCCACCCGGGGCACCACCGCGCCGCCGCCGGACAGCAGGATGGCGACCGCCCCGAGCGAGGCGACGGCCGCGCCGACCACCAGCCACCCGGCCAGGGCCAGCGGCGGCCGGCCGGAGCGCGGGGCGGGCCCCGCGTCCAGGGCGGCCCAGCGGGCCGCGGTCTCCTGCACCTCCCGGCGGCGGTCCCACAGGGCCCGCACCCGCAGTGCCGTGCCGCCGACCAGTCCGGCGAGCGCGATCTGGGCGGCGGGCCGCCAGTCCGACACGACGAGCAGCAGCCCGCCGGCGAGCGCGAGCGCGGCCCACCACAGCACGCAGGCCGCGGCGGCCGTACGGGTGGAGCGGGGCCGGTCGGCGCCGGCCTGGAGGTCGGCGATGGCGGGCAGGTACCAGACACAGCCGCTCGCGGTGAGGGCGGCGGTGCCGATGGCGAGAACGGTGTGGTTCACGACCCGGCCTTCCTGGTCACGAAGGGGAACGGAGGAGAACGAAGCGGTGGGGAGGAGAAGGGGTGGGACGGGCCGTCCCCGCCCGCCCGGGGGCAGCGACGCGGGCGGGGACGGCGTTCGGGGGGAGCGGGCTCAGCCGCCCGAGGAGGGTGAGTCGGTGGACCCCGACGGCACCCGCGCCCGGTCCGCCCGGCTCAGCGGCCGGTCGTACTTCACCGGCTCCACGTCGCCCAGGTGGGTGGCGGGCTTCCCGCTGTGCTCCAGCACGTCCCGGGCCGCGATGTCCGCGTGGTGGAGGTCGAAGGCCGGGGATTCGGAGCGGATCCGCGGCAGCTTGACGAAGTTGTGCCGCGGCGGCGGGCAGGAGGTGGCCCACTCCAGCGAGCGGCCCCAGCCCCACGGGTCGTCCGAGGTGACCTTCTCGCCGTACTTGGCGGTCTTCCAGACGTTGTAGAGGAACGGCAGGATCGACAGGCCCAGCAGGAACGAGCCGATGGTGGAGACGGTGTTCAGGGTGGTGAAGCCGTCCGACGCCAGGTAGTCCGCGTACCGGCGCGGCATGCCCTCGGCGCCCAGCCAGTGCTGGACCAGGAAGGTCGAGTGGAAGCCGACCGTCAGCGTCCAGAAGGTGATCCGGCCGAGCCGCTCGTCGAGCTTCTTGCCGGTCATCTTCGGCCACCAGAAGTGGAAGCCGGCGAACATCGCGTAGACCACGGTGCCGAACAGCGTGTAGTGGAAGTGCGCGACCACGAAGTACGAGTCGGAGACGTGGAAGTCGATCGGCGGGGCCGCGAGCAGCACGCCGGTCAGGCCGCCGAACAGGAAGGTGACCAGGAAGCCGACCGTCCAGAGCATCGGGGTCTCGAAGCTCAGCGAACCCCTCCACATGGTGCCGACCCAGTTGAAGAACTTCACCCCGGTCGGGACCGCGATCAGGAAGGTCATGAACGAGAAGAACGGCAGCAGGACCTGCCCGGTGACGTACATGTGGTGCGCCCACACCGTCACCGAGAGTCCGGCGATGGCCACCGTCGCGGCGATCAGACCGGAGTAGCCGAACATCGGCTTGCGGCTGAACACCGGGATGACCTCGGAGACGATCCCGAAGAACGGCAGCGCCAGAATGTACACCTCGGGATGCCCGAAGAACCAGAACAGGTGTTGCCAGAGCATCGCCCCGCCGTTGGCCGGGTCGAAGACATGGGAGCCGAACTTGCGGTCGCACTCCAGCGCCAGAAGCGCGGCGGCCAGCACCGGGAAGACCAGCAGCACCAGCACCGAGGTGAGCAGCACGTTCCAGCAGAAGATGGACATCCGGAACATGGTCATGCCCGGAGCGCGCATGCAGATGATGGTGGTGATGAAGTTGACGGCGCCGAAGATGCTGCCGAAGCCGGACAGCGTCACGCCCATGATCCACATGTCGGCGCCGACGCCGGGCGAGTGGATCGCGTCGGACAGCGGCGCGTAGAGGAACCAGCCGAAGTCGGCGGCGCCCTGCGGGGTCGCGAAGCCGGCCGCGGCGATCAGCGAGCCGAACATGAACAGCCAGTAGGACAGCATGTTCAGGCGCGGGAAGGCGACGTCCGGCGCGCCGATCTGGAGCGGCATGATCCAGTTGGCGAAGCCGGTGAACAGCGGCATGGCGAACAGCAGCAGCATCACCGAGCCGTGCATGGTGAACGCCTGGTTGAACTGCTCGTTGGAGAGGATCTGCGTTCCGGGCCGGGCGAGTTCGGCGCGCATGACCAGGGCGAGGATGCCGCCGATCAGGAAGAACGCGAACGATGACACCAGGTACATGGTGCCGATCGTCTTGTGGTCGGTGGTGGTCAGCAGTCTGACCAGGGCCGAACCGGGCCTCCTGGCCCTGACCGCCCCTGCCGGGAGGGTCGTTGGCGGTGAGGTGGGGTCGCCCTGTGCCTGGGTGGCGCTCAAGGACGCACTCCTTCGGAACGTCGTGCGAATGGATGGCGATCCATGATCCGAACAGGCCGCCTCCGCACCCCAGGGCCCTTCGACCCGCCCGCCCGGGGCCGCTGGGCCCGAGTTCCCGGCCCCCGACCGGGACCTCCCGACCGGCCACCCGGCCCGCCCGGGCCCCGCCGTCCGCACCGCCGCGCCCGGCCCACCCGCCGACCGAAAGGAGTTGACGATCCGTCAATTCCTCCCAGGGCCACCCACCATGGCGATCTGCCCGCGCTCCAGCGCCGCGTACACCGTGCCGTCCGGGGCGACGGCGATGCCGTGCGGTTCGGCGCCCTCGCCCGGGACGGGGTGGCCGTCGAACCGTCCGTCCGGGGTGAGCTCCCCGATCCGGCCGGCGCCCCACTCGGTGAACCAGAGCCGGCCGTCCGGCCCGGCCGCGATGGCGTGCGGCCTGGCCGAGCGATCGGCCAGCGGATACTCGGTCACCTTCCCGTCCACGGTGATCCGTCCGACCAGCCCGCCGCCGATCCCGACGTACCAGAGGGCGCCGTCCGCCCCGGCGGTGATCCCGACCGGCGCGGTGCCCCCGGTGGGCAGCCGGTGGACGGTCACGGCGCCGTCCGTACCGACCCTCGCCACCGCGTCCGCCTGGTTGAGCGTGCACCACAGCGCCCCGTCCGGCCCGGCCGTGATCAGCGACGGGAACACCCCTTCGACCGGCAGCGGGTACTGGGTCACCTCGCCGTCCAGGGTGATCCGACCGACCCGGTTCGCGTTCAGCTCGGTGAACCAGAGCGCCCCGTCCGGCCCGGGCGTGATCCCGTACGGCCCGGGGTTCTCGCCCGGCAGCCCGAACGACCCGGTCTCCCCGGCCGCGTCGATCCGCCCGATCCGGTGGTCGCGCATCCGGCTGAACCACATCGCCCCGTCCGGCCCGGGCGTGATCACCGAAGGCCCGCACCCCGGCGCCCCGAGCCCGTAGCGCTCCACCGCGCCGTCCGGGGCCAGCCGCCCGATCTCGCCGCTGTGCACCAGCGTGAACCAGACGCCTCCGTCGGCCCCCACCGCGATCCCGTACGGCCCGGCCCCCGCCTCGGCCACCTCGATCAGTTCCATGCGGCCCCTCCCCTCACACTATTGCGACTCATTTCGCATTAGTGATGCTCACATGACGCCCCGCCGGACGGCAACCCGATTTCCGCCCCGCCCCGCCGGGTGCTCAACGCTCCGGCGCCGCCGACCGGTCCGGGTCGCCCCTCAGCACCGAGATGACGCCCATTCCGGCGGCGCAGACCGGCACGGCCAGCAGGGCGCCGATGATGCCGGCGATCCCGGAGCCGGCCACCACGGCGACCATGATGGTGGCCGGGTGCAGCTCCACCGTGCGGCTCTGGATGACCGGCTGGAGGATGTTGCCCTCGATCATCTGCACCGCGAGCACCACCCCGAGCGCCCAGAGCGCCGTACCGACGCCGCCGTCGGCGAGGGCGACCAGGACCGCCGCCGTGCCGGACAGGAAGGCGCCGACGAAGGGGATGTAGGCGCCCATGAAGACCAGCGCGCCCAGCCCCGGCGCGCCCGGCACGCCGAGGGCGAGCAGGCCGATGGTGATGAAGCTCGCGTCGATCAGGGCGATCAGGGTGGTGCCGCGCATGAACCCGGCCATCGCGTCGAAGGCCCGCTCGGCGCAGGCGATCACGGTGGCGGCGCTACGGTCGGGAAGGTAGGAGCGGATGGCCTCGCCGGTGCGGTGGCCGTCCCGGAGGAAGAAGAACACCAGGGCGAGCGCCAGCACCCCGCCGGTGATCAGCTGGGTGAGCAGGCCGAGCCCGGAGAGCACCCCGTTGGTGAGGGTGGAGACCAGCGAGTTGGTCTCGCCCTTGGCGTTGCTCAGCGCGTGCTGGATCTTCGCCCCGAAGGGGCCCAGCCAGCCGGCCAGCCGCCGCCCCGCCTCCGGGAGCAGGACGGCGATCTGCGGGGCGCTGTGCACCAGGGAGTTGACCAGCAGGGCGATCACCCCGCCGACCGCGGCGACCAGCACCGTGCAGGTCAGCCCGGCGGCCAGGCCCCGCGCGACGCCCCGGCGCACCAGCCAGGGCACCACCGGGTAGAGCAGCGAGGTCCCGAGCAGCGCCAGCAGGAACGGCACGGTCGCGGCCCGCAGTTCGACCAGCGCGAAGACCACCAGCGAGGCGACGGCGATCAGCAGGATCACCGCCACCGACCAGGCCGCCGCCTGCCGCAGCGCGGGCGGCAGCATCAGGTACGGCCTGCGGTGGTCCGGCGGCCGCTCCTCGCCGGGCGCGCGCTCCACGGACACGGTCGCCTCCGCCGGGGGTTTCGACGATTCCGAACCGCCCCAGCTCAGCAGAGGTTCCGACGGGCCGCGCGGCGGACCGGCCGGGAGCACCCGAACGAGCTACCCGGGCCCGTCCTCGAACCGCACCGCGCCGTCCTCGCCCGCCCCCGCGAAGGCCAGGACCCGCCGCGCCTCGGCCTCGGCCGCCTGCCGGTCGGCCCGGCACAGCGGAGCGAACGGGACCACGCCCACCTCCCGCTCGCCGGTCAGCCGCCAGGTCCCGGCGACCAGCCCGTCCACCAGGAGCGTCCCGTGCACGATGCCGTTCTGGGTCATCACCCGGCCCCGGTACTCCTCGGGCAACACCCGGGTGCGGTCGGCGTGCGAGAGCAGCAGGTTGTCGAACGGGGCGACCAGCCGGACCGGCGCGGGGGTGTCCTCGTCGGGGCGGGGTGCCTCGGGCAGGTCGTACAGCTGCCGCCCCTGGTCGTCCCGGAAGGCCGCCAGGCGCGGTGCGAGCCGCCGCAGCACCGGGGCGAGGCCGGCCAGGCCGCACCACTTGCGCAGGTCGGCCGCGGAGGCGGGGCCGAAGGCGGCGAGGTAGCGCAGCACCAGGTCGTCCGGGCTGGGTGACGGGTCGAGCGGGCGGCCGAGCCAGGCCTCGGCGGTGGTGTGGGCGGCCGGGCCGCCGCGCCCCCACAGCCCGCGCGGCGGGACCTGCACCAGCGGCAGCCGGCAGCGGGCGGCCTGGGCGAGGGCGGCCGGGTCGCGGTCCGGGCGGCTCTCGGCGAGCAGCGCGCCGAGCTGCTGGAAGGTGCGCGGCCGCTCCTCGACCAGGGCGCGGGCCTCGGCGGCGAGCGCGTCCAGGTCCAGGCCGGTCAGCCGCTTGCCGTAGGTGGTGCGCAGCGCCTGCTCCAGCATCGGCTGGAGGAGCGGGCGCAGCGTCAGGCAGTCCTCGGCGGTGACGAGGTGGATGGTGCCGCGCTGGAGGGCGACGCGGACCACCGCGCGCTGCTCGATCAGCGTGCTCAGCCGCTCGGGCGTGAAGCCGTCGAGCCGGGCGAGCAGGCCGAGGTAGGGCGGCTGGGGCGCGGCCTGGGCCTGGAGGCCGCCGAGGTGGTGGATCAGGGCGGCGGGCGCCTGGTCGGTGCGGGCGAGCAGGTGCTGGCGGGCCAGCAGGGCGCGGCCGAGCGCCCGCCGGCCCAGGACCGGTGCGGTCACCGGCGGCCGTCCAGCACGGAGCGCAGCACGCCGATCCGGTTGGTGGTGATGGAGGCGACGCCGGCCTCGCGCAGTCGGCGCATGGTGCGGCGCAGGTCGGCGGTCCAGGTGGAGACGGCGAGGCCCTGGTCCGCCGCGGCGGCGGTGAACTCGGGGGTGACCAGGCCGAACGGCGGGTTGAGGTAGCGCGGGCGCAGGTCGTCCAGCAGGGCGCGCACGGGCATCCTGGGCTGCTTCCAGGTGAGCGCGATCTCGGCGTCCGGGCTCAGCTCGCGCACCGCGAGCATGGCGGCGGTCGGGCCGCAGAAGGCGACGGCGCGTTCGGCGCCGAGCCCGGTGACCACCGACCAGGTGGCCGCGGCCGGTCCGGCGTCGTCCAGGTCGATCAGCAGTCGGCGGCCGTCGACGGCGGTCACCGCCTTGAGCGCCTCGGCCAACGTGGGGACGGCCAGCGGCCCCTGCCGCAGCTCCTCCAGCTGTTCGGCGGTGACCCGGTCGATCGTCCGGGGGTCCCCCCAGAGCCGCTCCAGGGTGCGGTCGTGCAGCAGCACGGGCACCCGGTCGCGGGTGAGCTGGACGTCCACCTCGACGGCGTCGGCCCCGGCGGCGAGCGCGGACTCGACGGAGGGCAGGGTGTTCTCGCGGTAGCGGTACGGGTCACCGCGGTGGGCGACGGCGAGCGGCTTGGCGACGGTCATCTGATCCTCTCAGCGAGCCAGGGGGTGAGGTCGTGGACGCCGATGCCCTCGCGGTGGCTCGGTTCGCCCGGGACGGTGATGATCAGCGTGGTGGACGGCGGGAAGGTGCGCGCCTTGACGTGCACCAGGTCGGACCAGAGGGCGTTCAGGAAGCCGGGGACGCGGTCGCGGTCGACGTCGAAGGCGATGCCCTCGACGGTCACGGTGACCTCGTCGTGGGTGAACAGCCGGACGGTGACGGCGGGGCGGCCGTCGAACTCCAGCAGGGCCTCGTGCGGGATGGCGTCCGGCTCCCCGTCCGGGCCGCCCGAACCGCCCGGGCCTCCCGGGCCGACCAGACCGGCGAAGGTCTGGTCGCGGCCGATGTCGTGCTGGGCGCGGACGGTGCGGCCGTGCCGGTGGGCCACGGCCTCGATCGCGAGCACGGCGCTCTGGGTGGTCGGCAGGTGCGGGGGTGGCATCCGGGCCTCTCGTTCGGTTCCGGGACTCGGGCGGCTCGTACGGCTCGTACGGCTCGGGCCGCTCGGGCCGCTCATAGGGCTCGTACGGCTGGACCGGTCAGCGTCGTTCGATCATCACATTGGTGGACTTGATGACCGCCGTGGCCGGTGCGCCGGGCACCAGGTTCAGCTCCTCCGCCGACTCCCGGCTGATCAGGGACACCACCCGGAACGGCCCGGCCTGGATCTCCACCTGCGCGGCCACGTCACCGAGCACCACATGGGTGACGATCCCCGGGAAGCGGTTGCGCGCCGAGGACGGCCGGCCCTCGGCCTCGGAGTTCTCCGGCCGGGCCAGCTCCCGGGCGAAGGCGGCGAGCTCGGCCCCCGGGATGATCCGGTGCCCGTTCTCGTCCCGCGCGGCGGCGACCCGCCCGGCGTCCACCCAGCGCCGCATGGTGTCGGCGCTGACGCCGAGCAGCGCCGCGGCCTCGCCGATGCGGTACGGGTTGGCCGGCGCCTCGGGCTGGCCCATGAGCGTCTCCTGACGGTGGTTCGGGATCAGGGGGTGAATGCCCCCGCGCCATCCTGCCGTACGGACGACGAGGGTGATCACCTCAGGGCTTGTCCTCGGGCTCCTGCCCGCGGAAGTCCGCGGACGGGCCCGAGGGCCGTCACGGCTCGCCGAAGAGGTCGCGCCGCACCGCGTCCCCGGCGGTGAGCACCGCCCCGGCGAGCACCGCGCCGCCGCCCGCCGTGCCGGCCCGCACCTCGGTGCTCAGCGGGGAGAGCCGGGCCAGCCGCCGCTCGACCCGGCCGGCCAGCTCCGGCCCGCCGGCCCGGCCGATCTCGCCGCCGAGCACCACGCAGCCGGGGTCCAGCACCACGCAGACGCTCGCCGCTCCGATGGCGATCCGCTCGGCCAGCTCGTCCAGGAAGTCCTCGCCCTCCGCGCCGGCCGCCAGGGCGGCCCGGACGGCGGCCTCGGCGGCGGGGGCGTCCCCGACCGGGTCGGCGGGCAGCCCGTGGGCGCGGGCCAGCGCGCAGATCGCGGCACTGCCGACCAGGCCGTGGAAGCCGCCTTCGCAGCTGTCGGCGCTGGGCAGGCCGACGGTGCCGGGCACGGGCAGGAAGCAGATCTCGCCGGTGCCGCCGGAGAAGCCCCGGCGCAGCCGCCCGTCCAGGATCACGGCGGCGCCGACGCTGTGGCCGAGCCAGAGCAGCACGAAGGTGTCGCGGTCGCGCGCGGCGCCGACCCGGTACTCGGCCCGGCCGGCCAGGTTGACCTCGTTCTCCGGGATCACCTCGGTGCCGGGCAGCTCCCGCAGCGCGGCGAGGAGTTCGGCGTGCCAGGCGGGGAGGTTTCCGGTGCTCTGGAGCCGGCCGGTGGCCGGGTCGACCAGCCCGGGGGCGCCGACCGCGACGGTGTGCAGCCGTTCGACGCCGGCGCCGCGGGCGGTGTCGAGCAGGGTGGCGACGATCGTCCGGGCGGTGTCGGGCCCGCCGTCGCCGTCGACCGGGACCTCGGCGGTCGCCAGGCTGCGCCCGGCGAGGTCGGCGACGACCAGGCTGACGCCGCCGGAGCGGACGTCGAAGGCGGCGAGGTGGGCCCGGGAGGCGACCAGCGCGTAGAGGCGGGCGTTGGGGCCGCGCCGCTGTTCGCCGCGCTCGCCGACGACGGCCACCAGGCCGGTGCGCTGGAGGCGGTCGAGCAGGTCGGCGACGGTCGGCCGGGACAGGCCGGTGAGGTCGCGCAGCTCGGTCGCGGTCAGCGCACCGTGTTCGAGCAGGAAGTTGAGCGCCAGCCGGTCGTTGATCGCCCGGGCGGTACTCGGCGTGGCCGTACGCGCGGTGGTCATGGCAGATCATCCTTCCAGAGCATTTCTATCAGGGTCCCTTCCTGATAATTTATCGACCGTCACAGGGCACTGTCGCGCCCCTCACCGCGCGACCGGGAGGGAACAACCCCATGAGCGGGACCACCGCACCACCACCGCCGGAGCCGCTGACCGCACCGCGCCGGGCCCGGGCGAGCATCGCGCTGGTCTTCGGCGTGCACGGGGCCGTCACCGGCAGCTTCGTCACCCGCATCCCCTGGATCCAGCACCACCTCGACCTCTCGGCCGGCCAGCTCGGCCTGGCCCTGGTCATGCCCGCCGTCGGCTCCTCCCTCGCCATGCCGCTGGCCGGCCGCTTCGTGCACCGCTACGGCGGCCGGGCCGCGGTGCGCGGGCTGATCTCGCTCTGGTGCCTGGCCCTCGCCCTGCCCGCACTCGCCCCCTCGCTGCCGGCACTGTGCGCGGCGCTGCTGGTGTACGGCGCCACGGCCGGGATGGCGGACGTCGCGATGAACGCCCAGGGCGTGGAGATCGAGGAGCGGCTCGGCCGCTCGATCATGTCCGGCCTGCACGGGATGTGGAGCGCGGGCGGCCTGCTGGCCTCCCCCTTCGGCATCCTCGCCGCCCACCTGGACCTCGACGCCCGCATCCAGCTGGCCGTCACCGCGCTGATCCTGCTCGCGCTCGCCCAGCCCGTCTGCCGCGGCCTGCCCGACATCCGGGCGCACGAGGGCGCGGAGGAGCCGCCGCGCTTCGCACTGCCGCCGCGCAGCTCGCTGGTGATCGGACTGGTCGGCTTCTGCGCGGTCTTCGCCGAGGGCGCCTCGATGGACTGGAGCGGCGTCTACCTGCGGGACGTCACCGGAGCCTCCGCCACCGTCGCCGCCGCCTCGTACACCGCCTTCTCGCTCACCATGGCCGTCAGCCGGCTCGCCGGGGACGCGGCGATCCGCCGCCTCGGCGCCGTGCGCGCCACCCGCATCGGCGGCGCCGTCGCCACCGCCGGCGGCCTGCTGGTGGTCGCCGCGGACAGCCCGGCGCTGGCCATCCCCGGCTTCGCCCTGATCGGCGTCGGCATCGCGGTGATCGTCCCGCTCGCCTTCGCCGCGGCCGGCCGGATCGGCACCAACCCCAGCCAGGCCATCGCGGGCGTCGCCACCGTCACCTACACCTCCGGCCTGATCGCCCCCGCGGTCATCGGCACCCTCGCCCAGGCCACCTCGCTGACCGTCTCCTTCGGCCTGGTCACCGCGCTCGCCTTCGCCCTGCTGCTGAGCGCCGGGGCCCTGCGGCTGGCCGAACGGAATTCCGGCGGCGAAAACGTGACCGCGATGTCACCGGAAAAGCCTTCCGGAAAAGATCTCTCCGCGATATGATGGTGAATTCCTGAGGGAATTTCCCGCTAAGGTCTCGAACCGCCGGGCGCACTCCGCGCCCGGCGGTTTTCGCACTCTTGGCGCTTTCGCGCTCTTCATGCTCTCAGCGCTTTCGTGCTCTTCGTGCTCTTCGTGATCCGCGAGAGGGATTCCCCGTGTGCTACGACCCGGACGCCGCCCCGCCCGCCTTCGGCCCCGCCCCGTGGGCCCTGGCCGAGGCCGCCCCACTCACCCTGACCTCGGCTGACGGCACCCGGTTCGGCGCCTTCCTGGCCCGGCCGGAGATCGCCACCGGAGCCGGGGTGCTCGTCCTGCCGGACAACAAGGGCCTCTCCCCGTTCTACCGCCAGACCGCCGCCCGGCTCGCCGAACAGGGCCATCCGGCCCTCGTCCTCGACTATTACGGCCGCACCGCCGGAGCCGTCCCGGAAAAGCGCCCGGCGGAATTCGGCGAACTGCCGAACCTGCTCCCCCACCTGCTCGCGCTCACCCCCGAAGGGCTGGACGCCGACATCACCGCCGCGGTGGAGCGGCTGCGCGCCGTCGGGCCGGCCGAGGTCGTCGCGCTCGGCTTCTGCTTCGGCGGCCGGCAGGCCTTCCGCACCGCAGCACCGCGCTTCGGCCTGGCCGGCGCCATCGGCTACTACGGCTACCCGGACACCCTCAACGGCGCCCCGGGGCCCACCCAGCTCGCCGGGGAGCTGACCGCCCCGATCCTCGCCTTCTGGGGCGGCGCCGACGAGCACATCCCGGCCGACACCGTCGAGGCCTTCGACGCGGCGCTCACCACGGCCGGCTGCCCGCACGAGTTCGTCCGCTATCCGGGGGCACCGCACAACTTCTTCGAGCTCGCCGCCGTCGAACACGCCGACGCGGCCCGGGACTCGTGGCAGCGCCTGCTGGGATTCCTCGCCCGACCGAGCTGAACCCCTCCCCCGGACATCGACCGAGGGCCGGGTCGAGGCGCGGGCGGGGCCGGGGCGAGGGCGGGCCCGGGGCGCGGGTTAGGCTCGGGCGGTGTTCGAGCCCGATGCCGTTCCCGCGCCGCCCGTCGTGCCGCAGGCGCCCGCCGCCGCACCGCGTTCCCCGTGGTGGCGGTTCGCCCTGCTGGTGGTGGTGCTCGCGGCGGCGGCCGGGTCGCTGCTGCTGTGGAGCCCGACGGAGCTGCTGTCCGGCGGGCTGGCGGACCGGATGCCGGGGTACTGGTTCGGCCCGCTGTTCGCGCTGGTCTACGCGGTGGGGACGCTCGCCTTCGTGCCCCGGCCGGCGCTGAACGCGGTGGCCGGGCTGCTGCTCGGCATCCAGCAGGGCGTGCTGCTGGCGGTGCTCGGCACCACCGTGGGCGCGGCCCTGGCCTTCGGGCTCGGCCGGGGCCTCGGCCGCGAGGCGCTGCGCCCGTACCTGCGCGGCAAGGTGCTCGGGGCGCTGGACCGGCGGTTCACCGAGCAGGGCTTCCGCAGCGTGCTGGTGCTGCGGCTGCTGCCGGGCATGCCGTTCCAGGCGGCCAACTACGGCGCCGCCTTCTCCGGGGTCCGCTTCCTGCCGTTCGTGCTGGCCACCGCGATCGGCGTGGTGCCGACCACCGCGGTGTACGTCACGGCGGCGGCCAGCGCGGGCCGGCCGGGCTCGGCGGCCTTCCTGCTGTCGGCGGGGGTGATCGCCCTGCTGGTGCTGGGCAGCGTGGTGGGCCTCTGGCGGACGGCCCGGTCCCACCGCCGGGCGACGGCCGGCTGAGCGGCCCCGCGGGGCCCACTCCACAGGGCCCGTTCCAGAGGGCCCGGGAGCAAAATCGTTCGCGTCCCCGCGCCGCCGGACGCCAGGATGGCGCGCATGACCGAAGCGAACCAGCGGGTGGACCCGCCGATGACGGCCGACGAGGCCGCCACCCTGACCGCCTTCCTCGACTACCACCGCCGCACCCTCGCCCTCAAGACCGAGGGTCTGACCGACGACCAGCTGCGGCTGCGGTCCGTCCCGCCGTCGAACCTCTCGCTGCTGGGCCTGGTCCGGCACATGGCCGAGGTGGAGCGGTACTGGTTCCAGTCCGTCCTGCTCGGCGGGGAGCTCACCTCGGGGCACTTCTGGACCGAGGAGAACGAGGACGCCGACTTCGACGACGTCGACACCGCCGACGTCGCGGCCGACTTCGCCGTCTGGCGGGCCGAGGTCGAGGCCGCCCGCGGTGCCGCCGACGGTCTGCCGCTGGACACCGTCGGCAAGAACCCTCGCCGCGGCGAGCCGGTGACGCTGCGCTGGATCCTCACCCACATGATCGAGGAGTACGCGCGACACAACGGCCACGCGGATCTTCTGCGCGAATTGATCGACGGTTCGACCGGCGAGTGACGAGGCGGGTGACGCGACGGGTGAAATCGTTTCCGCATTGTTGACAGAAGGTCAATTACGCCGTGACCGCGACCGATAAGGTCAACGCGCGCAACCGTACGGTGGCCGCGCCGCGTCACTGGATGTGCCCGGGTTCGCCCGGGTTTCCGGCGCGGCACGACTCGTACGGGGGTTGCGAGCGGGCACGGGACCGGTGAACAGTGCGATACTCGGACAGTTCCGACGAGTGGATGACGTGTCAAGAACGGCACGCGCCCCGGGGGGACCAGGACGGGACGAGGCAGGGAGGCGCGGCATGGGAGCACTTCGCGACGAGCACCACAACGGGTGGCTGATGCCCTCGGGGAACTACCCGGCCGCGGTGTACGACGACGAGTGGGTGGATCAGGAGACGGTTCCGGCCGTCCCCGCGCCCGCGAAGATCGTCTCCCTGCGGCCGACGGGCTTCGAGGCGGCCCGGACGGTCGGTGAGCACATCCGGGCGAGCATCCCGGTGGTCATGGACCTCACCGAGATGGAGGAGCCCGAGGCCAAGCGCATGGTCGACTTCGCCTCCGGGCTGATCTTCGGCACCCGGGGCGGCATCGAGCGGATCGCCCGACGGGTCTTCCTGCTCACCCCGGCCGACGTCGAGGTCATGGTGATCGACCGCCCGATGGACGACACCGGCTTCTACAACCAGAGCTGAGGCCCTGGCCGGTCCGCCGCCGCTGTCCCGCGGCGGCCGGAGCCGGCGGGCACCCCGGACCGGGGACGGTACACCACCGTCCCCGGTTTTTTGCTGCCCGCCCACCGAGACTTCACGCCTCAGATGAGAGCTCGAACAAAAGAATGAGACATCCATGTCTCACATGAACTAGACTCGGCTCATGGCCACCGACCGCGACACCGTCCTGGAAGCCGCCGTCGGCGTGCTCTCCCGCCGCCCAAGCGCCCACCTCGACGAGATCGCGCGCGCCGCCGGCATCAGCCGCGCCACCCTGCACCGGATCTTCCCGGGGCGCGACGCGCTGATCCGCGAGGTCGGCCTGCTCGGGCTGCGCCGCTTCGCCGCCGCGCTGGACACCGCCGAGGTCGAGCAGGGCGACGCCGAGGCCGCACTGCGCCGCCTGGTGGACGCCTCCGTCCCGGACGCCATGCTCTGCGCCTTCCTGGCCGGTGAGAACCAGCTCTACGAGCACGACGACATCAACGACCTCTGGGAGGTCCAGATCGCCCGGCTGCACACGCTCTTCCTGCGCGGTCAGCAGCAGGGCGTGTTCCGCATCGAGCTGAGCGCCGCCTGGCTGAGCGAGGCCTTCTTCGACCTGGTGGCCGGCGTCGGCTGGTCCATCCAGGACGGGCGGCTCGCCCCGCGCGACGCCGCCTTCTCGCTCACCGAGCTGTTCCTCGGCGGCGCGCTGCGCAGACCGGACGTCCGCACCGCCGCGCCCACCGACGGCACCACCGCCGCCGGCACCACCACCCTCAGCACCACCACCCCCAGCACCTCCGCCCACAGGCCGGATACCGATAAGCCATGAACGAGCGAAGCGAGCGAATCATCAAAAGGCGCGCGTTGTGCGAAGCGCCCGCCGAGCGAAGCGAGGTGGGCGCATGAGTACCCTGACCGCCCGCCAGCGCTGGACCGGCCTCGCCGTCCTCGTCCTGGCCGTGACCGTGGTCGCCCTGGACGCGACCGTCCTCTCCCTCGCCATCCCGTCGATCAGCGAGACGCTGAGCCCCAGCGGCACCCAGCTGCTCTGGATCGGCGACGCCTACTCCTTCGTGCTGGCCGGCCTGCTGGTCAGCATGGGTGCCCTGAGCGACCGGATCGGCCGCAAGAAGCTGCTGCTGGCCGGGTCCGCCGCCTTCGGCGCCGCCTCGCTGCTGGCCGCCTACGCGCCGAGCGCCGGCTGGCTGATCCTGGCCCGCGCGCTGCTCGGCGTGGCCGGGGCGACGATCATGCCCTCCACGCTCTCGCTGATCCGCAGCCTCTTCCCGGACGACCGGGAGCGGGCCACCGCGATCGGCATCTGGGGCGCGGCCGCCACCGCCGGCGCCGCCCTCGGGCCGGTGCTCGGCGGGGTGCTGCTGGAGCACTTCTGGTGGGGTTCGGTGTTCCTGATGAACATCCCGGTGGTGATCCTGCTGCTGGTGTCCGGCGCCTGGCTGCTGCCGGAGTCCAAGGACCCGAAGCCGGGCCGCTGGGACGTGCTGAGCGTGCTGCTGTCGATGGCCGGCGTGATCGGCGTGGTGTACGCGATCAAGGAGGCCGCCGCGCACGGCGTGGACCGCTGGGACGTGCCGGTCGCCTTCGTGCTGGGCGCCGCCGCGCTGTTCCTCTTCGTACGCCGCCAGCTGCGGCTGGAGACCCCGCTGCTCGACGTCCGGCTGTTCCGCGACCGGCGGTTCACGGCGGCCGTCTCGGCCTCGCTGATCTCCCTGGTCGGGCTCTCCGGTGTGATCTTCGTGGTCTCGCAGTACCTCCAGCTGGTCCGCGGCTACCAGCCGCTCCAGGCGGGCCTGGCCGAGCTGCCGGCGTTCGCGGGCTCGGTGGCCGGCGGTCTGCTGACCGCCGTGATCGCCCGGCGCTTCGGCGCCCGCAAGGCGCTGACGGCCTGTCTGCTGGCGATGGGGCTGGGCGTGGCCGTGCTGGGCTGGCTGTCGCAGGACACCACCTACCTGCTGCTGGCCGCCTCCTTCCTGCTGGTCGGGACGGCCGAGGGCGTGGTCTACACGCTCGGCGCCGACCTGGTGCTGCGCGCCGCGCCCGCCGACAAGGCCGGGGCCGCCTCGGCGGTCTCGGAGACAGCGTACGAGCTGGGCACCGCGCTCGGCATCGCGCTGGTGGGATCGGTGGTCGGCTCGATCTACGTGAGCGGGCTGGCGGTTCCGGCCGGGACGGACCCGGCGGCCGCCGCCCGGGCCGGCGAATCGCTGGGCGCGGCCGTCGAGACGGCGCACGGCCTGTCGCCGGAGCTCGCCCAGCCGCTGCTGGCGAGCGCCCGGGAGTCCTTCGTCCACGGCATGAACAGCGCCGGACTGCTGGCCGCCGCGCTGCTGGTCGGTGCGGCCGTGATGGCCTGGCGGCTGCTGCGCGGGCTGTCCGGGCCCGCGGGCGCGACGGGCGGCGGTCCGCGGGACGCGGTCGAGGTACCGGCCGCGCAGCCGAGGGTCGACGCGTAGCAGACGCGCGCGAAGGAGCGGGAGAAGTACCCGAGAACGGCCGTTTCCCCCGGGGGAACGGCCGTTCTCGTCCGCGGAACGGCCGTTCCCTACGAGACCCCGAAGGGCATTTCCAGCTCCGCCCAGACCACCTTGCCGTCCCTCGTCAGCCGGCTGCCCCAGCGCTGGGCCAGCTCGCTGACCAGGACCATCCCGCGTCCGCCCTCGTCCTGCTCGGCGAAGGGGCGCAGCTGGGGGGTCTGGCCGCCGGCGTCGGAGACCTCCACGGTGAGCACCCGGTCGCGGAACAGCCGCAGCCGGCGCGGGGCGTCGGCGTGCAGCAGGGCGTTCGTGACCAGCTCGCTGACCAGCAGTTCGGCGTAGTCGGTGAGCGCCGAAAGGCCCCAGGTCTCCAGGGTGGCGCGGGTGAAGCGGCGGGCCTTGCCGGGCAGCCGGCCGCCGCCGGACAGCGGCAGGGTGGCGATCCGGTCGGCGGGCAGCGGCAGCACCCGAGCCATGATCATCGCGATGTCGTCCTCGGTGCCGTCGGTGACCAGCGCCCCGAGGACGGCGTCGCAGCTCTCCTCCAGGGTCCGGCCGGGGCCGGAGAGGGTGCGGGCGAGCAGGTCGATCCCGGCGTCCAGGTCCTGGCCGCGCCGCTCGACCAGTCCGTCGGTGTAGAGCGCGACCATGCCGCCCTCGGGGATGGTGAACTCGATCGACTCGAAGGCCACCCCGCCGACGCCCAGCGGGACCCCGGGCGGCACGTCCACCCGGGCGGCGGTGCCGTCGGGGGCGACCCGGACCGGCGGCAGGTGCCCGGCCGAGGCGATCTGGACGGTGCGCTCCAGCGGGTCGTACACCGCGCAGACGCAGGTGGCGAACTGGCCCTCGCCGATTCCCGTGGCGGTCTCGTCCAGCCGGGTGAGGACCTGCTCGGGCGGCATGTCGAGGGTGGCGAGGGTCCGGGCGACGGTGCGCAGCTGGCCCATGGTGGCGGCGGCCCGGATGCCGTGGCCCATCACGTCGCCGACCACCAGGGCGACCCGCCCGCAGGACAGCGGCACCACGTCGAACCAGTCGCCGCCGACCTCGCTGACCACGCTGCTGGGCAGGTAGCGGTAGGCGATCTCCAGGCCGAGGGTGCGGTGCACCTCCTGGGGCAGCAGGCTGCGCTGGAGGGTGAGCGCGGTCTCCCGCTCGCGGCGGTAGAGCCGGGCGTTGTCGAGCGCCAGCGCGGTGCGGGCGACGAGTTCCTCGGCGAGGGCGACGTCGGCGGCGGTGAACGGCTCGGGGTTGCGCATCCGGATGAACTCGGAGCCGCCGAGCACCATGCCCCGGGCGGTGATCGGCACCATCAGGTACGAGTGGATGCCCGCCGCCATCCCGGGGGCCACCCGGTCCTCGCTGGAGACCAGTCCGCGCAGCACCTCCTCGTCCACGCGGGCGCGCAGCAGCGGCTTCCCGCTGCGCAGGCACTGGGTGTAGCTGCGGTCGGGGGTGTACTCGGAGGTCTCGCCGACCACGTCCACGGCGTGCGCGAGGCCGCTCTCGTAGGACTCCCCGACGGCGACGGCACGCAGGGTGACGTTCCGGTCGGAGGGGATCGGGGTGGGCTCGGCGCCGCGCAGCACCGGCTCCAGCAGGTCGACGGTGGCGAAGTCGGCGAACCGGGGGACGACGGCCTCGATCAGTTCCTCGGCGGTGCGCTGGAGGTCGAGGGTGGTGCCGATCCGGGCGGTGGCCTCGGCGATGGTGGTGAGCCGTTCCTGGGCGCGGGCGGCGCGGGCCTCGGCCTGGAAGCGCTCGGTGACGTCGATGATCGAGGAGCAGACCCCGAAGATCCGGCCGGTGGAGTCCTCCAGCCGGAAGTAGGAGGCGGACCAGGCGTGGTCCCGCTTGGGGTCGCCGGGGACCCTTCCGTGCGAGCGGGCGTCCACCACGGGTTTGCCGGTCTTCAGCACCTGGCGCATGATCTGCTCGATCTCGGTGCTGTTGATGCCGGGCAGGACGGCGGATATCCGGCGGCCGAGGTGGGCGGCGACCGGCACCCCGTTCATCCGGGCCAGCGCCTCGTTGATCCGGATGTAGCGCAGTTCGGTGTCGTAGACGGCCATGCCGATCGGCGAGCGGGCGAAGATGCCGTCCAGCACCGCGAGGTCGGCCTCGACGGCATGCAGGGCGCGGGTGTCGGAGGCGGTGGCGAGCAGCAGCAGGGTGCCGCCCGGGCCGGCGATCGGGTAGGTGCGGAACTCCAGGTCGATCTTGTGGCCGTCGCGGTGGCGCACCGGGAACACGCCGGACCAGCCGGTGCCGCTCATGATCCGCTGGAAGAGGCCGAGCACCTCGGAGCGGTCGGACTCGTCGGTGAGCAGCTGGGCGGCGTAGCTGCCGACGGCCTCCTCGGCGGAGTAGCCGAGCAGGGCCTCGGCGTCCTCGCTCCAGTGCAGGATCAGTCCGTCGTCCTGGAGCAGCGCCGTCGCGAGCGGGACGAGCCGGTGGCCTTCGGGGTGCGCGCCCTCGGGACGTCCGAGATTACCGCCCGGTGCCGGGGCGGCGTCGGTCGCGTCCCACTCGTGTCCGTGCATGATCAGGCAGCACCCCGGTTCGGCTCGTGCCCGGCCGGGTGGGCCTCGCGGTCCGTGCCGGCCGGGGTTCTTCTCCAGACTGCACGGACATCGGCCGCCCGGCGACCCCTTGGTCAGGGGGCGTCCGGCCGCTCCGGTTGTACGGGCGTCATGGGCGTACCGGCCGCAGCGTACTCTCCAGAACGCCCGCCCACTGCCGGATCACTCCGGAACGTCGGTGGCTGTCGTCGGTGAGGAGGTTGGCGAGGCCCAGTCCGCGGGCGAGGTCCAGCGTGGCCTGCACGGATTCGCGCACCCCGGGGCGGCTCTCGTCGGCGCCGAGGAACTCCACGGCGGCCCGGTGGGCCTCCCGGCCGACGTGGCCCTCCAGGGCGATGATCCGTTCACGCAGCGCCTCCTCGGTGGCGGCGGCGGTCCACAGGTGCAGGGCGGCGCGGAACAGCGGGCCGGTGTAGAGGCGCACGATCATGTCGACCACGGCCCGGGTGCGGTCGGGTCCGGCGGCCGGCAGTTCGTCCGCGTGGGCGCGGACGGCTGCCAGTCGCTCGGCGGTGACGTGCTCGACGGCCGCGGTGAAGAGGTCCTCGCGGGTCGGGAAGTGGTGCTGGGCCGCGCCGCGGGAGACGCCGGCCCGTTCGGCGACGACGGTGACGGTGGAGCCGTGCCAGCCGAGCTCGGCCAGGCATTCCACGGCCGCCGCGAGCAGCCGGGCCCTGGTGGCTCGGCTGCGGTCCTGCTGCGGGGTGCGGGCGGCGGGGTGGCTGGTCATGGCGGCGGGCGGTTCCTGTTCGGATCGGGGCGCGGCGGGTCCCGGTCGGGGCGCGGCAGGAAGATCCTCACAGACGGGCGCCGGTCTTCGGCCGCCGGGGCGGGCCCGGGCGGTCAGCGGACGGCGGCGCGCCCGGCCTCGCGGGCACGCAGTTCGCGGCGGAGGATCTTGCCGGCCGCGGACTTGGGGACGGCGTCCACGAACTCCACCACGCGGACCTTCTTGTAGGGGGCGACCTGCCGGGCGACGTACCCGGTGACCTCCTCCTCGGTCAGGGTGCTGCCCGGGGCTCGGACGACGAAGGCCTTGGGGCACTCGGTGCCCTCGGCGTCCGTGATCCCGATGACGGCGGCGTCGGTGATCTGCGGGTGGCCGAGCAGGACGGCCTCCAGTTCGGCGGGGGCGACCTGGTAGCCCTTGTACTTGATCAGTTCCTTGACCCGGTCGACGATGTGCAGGTAGCCGCGCTCGTCCACGAAGCCGACGTCGCCGGTGTGCAGCCAGCCGTCGGCGTCGACCACCGCGGCGGTCTCGGAGGGGCGGCCGAGGTAGCCCTTCATCACCTGCGGGCCGCGGATGAGCAGCTCGCCGCGTTCGCCGGGGCCGAGGTCGCCGTCGGAGCCGTCCAGGGCGGAGATCCGCAGCTCGGTGGAGGGGACCATCCGGCCGACCGAGCCGGGCGAGGGGTCGCCCTCGCGGGGCGAGACGACGTGGGTGACCGGGGAGAGCTCGGTCATGCCGTAGCCCTGGAGCAGGTGCGGCAGACCCAGGCGCCGGGCGCAGGCGTGGGCGAGTTCGTGGTCCAGCGGGGCGGCGGCGCACAGCAGGTACTCGACGGAGGAGAGGTCGTACCGGTCCACGATCGGGTGCCGGGCGAGCGCGAGGGCGATCGGCGGGGCCACCACCAGGGCCTGCACCCGGTGTTCCTGGACGGTGCGGCAGAACTGCTCCAGGTCGAAGCGGGGCAGCACGACCACGGTGGCGCCGCAGCGCAGCGGCTGGTTGAGCAGCGCGGCCTGCCCGTAGATGTGGAAGAACGGCAGGACGGCGAGCACCCGTTCGCCCTCGGCGGGGCGGTAGAGGGCGTCGCACTGGGCGAGGTTGGTGGCGATCGAGCGGTGGGTGAGCATCACGCCCTTGGGCAGGCCGGTGGTGCCGCTGGAGTAGGGCAGCACGGCGATGTCCTCGCCCGGGTCGATGGCGACGTCGGGGGCGGGGCCGGTGGCGGCCAGCAGGTCGGCGAGCGAGCGGTGGCCCTCGGCGCCGTCCAGGACGAGGATCTCGGCCAGCGGGCGGCCCTGTTCGGAGAGGAGTTCGGCGGCCGCACGGGCGGTCGGCAGGAAGGCGGAGACGGTGACCAGCCAGCGGGCGCCGCTGTCGCTCAGCTGGCCGGCCAGGTCGGTGGGCGTGGCGAAGGAGGAGACCGTGGTGACGGTGGCGCCGGCCCTGGTCACGCCGAAGTAGGCCATCGGGTAGGCGGTCGAGTTGGGGCTGAAGAGGGCGACGACGTCACCGTGGCGCACGCCTGTCTCGGCCAGCCCGGCGGCCACCCGCTCGACGGCGGCGGCGAGTTGGGCGTAGCTGGTGCTCTCGCCGGTGACGCCGTCGATCAGGGCCGGGCGGTCGCCGTGCCGCGCCGCGGCGCCGAGCACCGCCTCGTGGATCGGCAGATCGACCTCGGAGACGTCGGGGAACTCGCTTCGGAACACCAAGGTGAGCCTCCAGTAAGGAAGTTGACGTAGCAACAAAACCGGCGAGCAGTTCCGTGCGGGGCGCGTTCAGGAGCATACGGACAGTCGGGGGTCTGGCTCGGCCATTGTGGGGAACCCGCGATGGACCGTTCGTGGCGCGGTCGCTCCCAGGGGTCGCCCGACCGGACGATCGACCAGCAGCCGCCCACCGGCAGCGCGACCGTACTGGCCGGGGCGATCGCGATCACCGACGGCACCGCTGCGACGGGTGTGTCCTCCCTTCCGGACGGGCACGACAAACTCGAATGGATGTTCCGGGGGCGGAAGGGCTTGGCGGAGCAAGGACTTCGGGGCCTCCCGCGGCGCGGCCTTCGGCGGCGTGCTCGCGGTCGGCCGCGCCGAACGGCCGCGGCGGCCCGGCGGTGCACCACCCGCCCGGACCGCCGCGCCCCGCGACTCCGGCCGCACCCGGCCACGGCCGCTCACCCCGCGGCGGCGGAGACCACCGCCGCACCGGCTACCAGCACCGCACCGCCGTTTTCGCACACCCGAGCGCGGTCGCGTTCATCAGTACGACTTCGGCAGCCCGAGGGTGTGCTGCGCCACGTAGTTGAGCACCATCTCCCGGCTGACCGGCGCGACCCGGCCGACCCGGGTGGCGGCCAGCAGCGCGCCCAGCCCGTACTCCTGGGTCAGGCCGTTGCCGCCGAGGGTCTGCACCGCCTGGTCGACGGTCCGGGCGGCGGCCTCCCCGGCCGCGTACTTGGCCATGTTGGCGGCCTCCCCGGCGGCGAGGTCCTCGCCCGCGTCGTAGAGCAGCCCGGCCTTCTGGGTCATCAGCCGGGCCAGCTCGATCTCCACCGCGCACTGGGCCAGCGGGTGGGCCAGGCCCTGGTGGGCGCCGATCGGGGTGGACCAGACCGTGCGGGTCTTCGCGTACTCCACCGCCTTGCCGAGCGCCTGGCGGGCGAGGCCGAGCGAGAAGGCCGCGGTGAGGATGCGCTCGGGGTTGAGGCCGGCGAACAGCTGGAGCAGTCCCGCGTTCTCGTCGCCCACCAGGGCGTCCGCGGGCAGCCGGACGTCGTCCAGGAAGACCTGGAACTGCTTCTCCGGGGCGACGAGCTCCATCGGTATCGCCCGGAACTCGAAGCCGGGGGTCTCGCGCGGGACGACGAACAGGCAGGGCTTCAGCTTGCCGGTGCGGGCGTCCTCGGTGCGGGCCACGAACAGCACCGCGTCGCAGTGGTCGATGCCGGAGACGAAGACCTTGCGGCCGGTCAGCAGCCAGTCCTCGCCATCCCGGCGGGCCACGGTGGAGATCCGGTGCGCGTTGGAGCCGGCGTCCGGTTCGGTGATGCCGAAGGCCATCCTGCGGCTGCCGTCGGCCAGGCCGGGCAGCCAGCGGGTCTTCTGCTCCTCGGTGCCGTAGCGGGCGATCACGGTGCCGCAGATCGCCGGGGAGACGATGAGCAGCAGCAACGGGCAGCCGGCGGTGCCGAGTTCCTCCAGGACGATGGCGAGGTCGGTGATGCCGCCGCCCCCTCCGCCGTACTCGGCGGGCAGGTTGACGCCGAGGTAGCCGGCCTTGCCGGCCTCCGCCCACAGTTCGTCGGCGGGTTCGCCGGCCCGGGCCTTGGCGAGGTAGTAGGAGGAGCCGTAGCGGCGGCCGAGGTCGCCGACGGCCCGGCGCAGGGCCTGGCGTTCGGGGGTCTCCAGGAGCTGACTGCCGATGGTGGACATGCGGGTCCTTCCTCAGGCTTCGATGGGCTGGACGACGGCCAGCAGGGTGCCGGTTTCGACCTGTCGGCCGGGGGTGGCGCGCAGTTCGACAAGGGTGCCGTCGGACGGGGCGGCGACGCGGTGCTCCATCTTCATCGCCTCCAGCACCAGCAGCGGCTGGCCGGCGGTGACGGTGTCCCCGACGGCGGCGACGACCCGGACGACGGTGCCGGGCATCGGGGCGAGCAGCGCGCCGGGATCGGTGCGGACGGCGGGGTCGGGGAAGCGCGGCAGGGCGGTGAGCGCGGTGCCGCCGTCCGGGGTGTCGACGTGCACCCGGTCGCCGTGGCGGGTGACGCGGTAGGTGCGCCGCAGCCCGTCCTCGGACAGCACCACCCGGTCCGGCGCGGCCTCGACGAGCTTGACGCCCACATGGTCCTCGGCCAGCAGGCCGATGCGGGTGAACTGGTAGCGGACGGCCGACTCGGTGCCGTCCTCGGCCCGGTAGCGCTTGAGCTGCGGCTGGGAGGGCAGGTTGCGCCAGCCGGAGGGCAGGGCGCCGCGGCGGCCTGCGGCGTCGGCGAGCGCCGCGGCCAGGGCGGCGCGCTCGACGCCCTTGGTGTCCGGGGCGGTGAGTTCGGCCGTGTGCTCGGCCAGGAAACCGGTGTGCAGGTCCGCGGCCAGGAAGGCCGGGTGGCGCAGCGCGCGCACCAGCAGGTCCCGGTTGGTGGCCGGGCCGTGGACCCGGGCGCGGGCGAGCGCGTCGGCGAGCCGGCGGGCGGCGGCCGCGCGGGTGGGCGCCCAGGCGATCACCTTGGCGAGCATCGCGTCGTAGTGCGGGGTGATCTCGCTGCCGGCCTCCACCCCGGAGTCCAGCCGCAGTCCGGCGCCGGCGCCGGTGCTCGTGCCGCTGCCGGTGAACTCCTGGTGCGGGAGCGTGAGTTCGAGCCGGTGCAGGGTTCCGGTCGCGGGCTGCCAGTCCTTGGCCGGGTCCTCGGCGTAGAGCCGGGCCTCGATCGCGTGGCCGACCGGGGCCGGCGGCTCGGGCGGCAGCGGCTCCCCCTCGGCGACGGCGAGCTGCAGCGCCACCAGGTCCAGGCCGGTGACGGCCTCGGTGACCGGGTGTTCGACCTGAAGCCGGGTGTTCATCTCCAGGAAGTAGAAGCGGCCGTCCTCGGCGAGCAGGAACTCGGCGGTGCCGGCGCCGGTGTAGCCGATCGCCCCGGCCGCGTCGCGGGCCGCCGCGTGCAGTGCGGCACGGACCTCGGCGGGCAGGCCGGGGGCCGGGGCCTCCTCGATCACCTTCTGGTGCCGACGCTGCAGCGAGCAGTCGCGGTCGCCGACCGCCCAGACGGTGCCGTGGGCGTCGGCCAGCAGCTGGACCTCGACGTGCCGACCGGTGGGCAGGTAGCGCTCGCAGAACACCTCGTCCGAGCCGAAGGCCTTGGCCGCCTCGGCCCGGGCGGCCGCCAGCTCGCCGGGGAGCTCCGCCAGGCTCCGGACGACCCGCATGCCGCGCCCGCCGCCGCCGGCCGCGGCCTTGACCAGCAGCGGCAGGTCGGCCTCGGTGGGCTCGGCGAGCGCGCCGAGCACCGGCACCCCGGCCTCGGCCATCAGGCGCTTGGCGGCGGTCTTGGAACCCATCGCGGCGATCGCGGCCGGCGGCGGGCCGACCCAGAGCAGGCCCGCGTCCAGCACGGCCTGCGCGAACTCCGCGCTCTCGGAGAGGAATCCGTAGCCGGGGTGGACGGCGTCGGCCCCGGCGGCGAGCGCGGCCCGGACGATCAGGTCGGCGCGCAGGTAGGTGTCGGCGGGCGCGGCGCCGGGCAGCCGGACGGCGGCGTCGGCCTCGCGCACGTGCGGGGCGCCGGCGTCCGGGTCGGAGTGGACGGCGGTGGTCGCGATGCCGAGCTCCCGGCAGGTGTGGAACACCCGGCGGGCGATCTCGCCCCGGTTGGCGACCAGCAGGTTGGTGATCATTGTCTCGGGAGTCCTTTGCAGCGGAGGTCCTTCACACCGGGGCCTTTGCACGGCGGCCTTTGTACGGGCGGCCCTTGCACGGGCGGCCCTTGCACGGGCGGCCCTTGCACGGGCGGCCCTTGCACGGGCGGCCCTTGCGCGGCGGCCCTTGCGCGGGCGGCCTTCACAGCCGGAAGACGCCGTAGCCCCGCGCGCCCTCGACCGGCGCGTTGTGGATCGCGGACAGGCACAGCCCGAGCACCGTACGGGTGTCGCGCGGGTCGATCACGCCGTCGTCGTAGAGCCGGCCGGAGAGGAACACCGGCAGCGACTCGGCCTCGATCTGCTGCTCGACCATCGCCCGGATGGCCGCGTCCGCGTCCTCGTCGTACGGCTGCCCCTTCGCCGCGGCGGACTGCCGGGCGACGATCGACAGCACTCCGGCGAGCTGCTGCGGGCCCATCACCGCGGACTTGGCGCTCGGCCAGGCGAACAGGAAGCGCGGCTCGAAGGCCCGGCCGCACATGCCGTAGTGGCCGGCCCCGTAGGAGGCGCCCATCAGGACGGACAGGTGCGGGACCTTCGAGTTGGCGACCGCGTTGATCATCATCGCGCCGTGCTTGATGATGCCGCCCTGCTCGTAGTCCTTGCCGACCATGTAGCCGGTGGTGTTGTGCAGGAAGAGCAGCGGGGTGTTCCGCTGATTGGCCAACTGGATGAACTGGGCGGCCTTCTGGGACTCCTGGCTGAACAGCACGCCCTGGGCGTTGGCCAGGATGCCGACCGGGTAGCCGTGCAGGCGGGCCCAGCCGGTGGCCAGGCTGGTGCCGTAGAGCGGCTTGAACTCGTCGAAGTCGGAGCCGTCGACGATCCGGGCGATCACCTCGCGCGGGTCGAAGGGCACCTTGAGGTCGCCGGGGACGATGCCGAGCAGTTCCTCCTCGTCGTACTTCGGCGGCTCGGCGAACCGGTCCGGGTCGGGGCCCGGCTTGCGGTGGTCGAGCCGGGCGACGATCCGGCGGGCGATCCGCAGCGCGTCCGCCTCGTCCACCGCGAAGTGGTCGGCCAGGCCGGAGACTCGGGCGTGCATCTCGGCGCCGCCCAGCGACTCGTCGTCGGCCTCCTCGCCGGTGGCCATCTTCACCAGCGGCGGGCCGCCGAGGAACACCTTGGCGCGCTCCTTGACCAGCACGGTGTGGTCGGACATGCCCGGCACGTAGGCGCCGCCGGCCGTCGAGTTGCCGAACACCACGGCCACGGTGGGGATTCCGGCGGCGGACAGCCGGGTGAGGTCGCGGAAGAGGGCACCGCCGGGGATGAAGATCTCCTTCTGGCTCGGCAGGTCGGCGCCGCCGGACTCCACCAGGTTGACCAGCGGGAGGCGGTTGTTCAGCGCGATCTCGTTGGCCCGCAGGGCCTTTCGGAGGGTCCAGGGGTTGCTGGCGCCGCCGCGCACCGTCGGGTCGTTGGCGGTGATCACGCACTCCACGCCCTCGATCGTGCCGATGCCGGTGACCAGCGCCGCGCCCACCGGGTAGTCGCTCCCCCAGGCGGCCAGCGGGGACAGCTCCAGGAACGGGGAGTCCTCGTCGACCAGCAGCTCGATCCGCTCGCGGGCCAGCAGCTTGCCGCGCCCGTGGTGGCGCTCCACGTACTTGGGACCGCCGCCGTCCAGGGCCTTTTCGTAATCGGCGTCGAGTGCGGTGAGCCGGGCGACCATCGCGGCCCGGTGCTCGGCGTAGTCGGGCCCGGCCGGGTCGACACGGGTGGTCAGGACGGTCACAGCGCGGCCTCCGGGGCGTCCAGGAGCAGGGTCGGGATGTCGAGGTGGCGGGAGCGCAGCCACTCCCCGAGGGCCTTGGCCTGCGGGTCGAAGCGGTGCCGGGCGGCGACGCCCTCGCCGAGCAGGCCGGTGAGGGTGAAGTTGACCGCGCGCAGGTTCGGCAGCACATGCCGGGTGACGGGCAACTCGGCGGCCTCGGGCAGCAGTTCGCGCAGCCGCTCGACGGTGAGGGCGTGCGCCAGCCAGCGCCAGCCGTCCTCGGTGCGGGCCCAGACGCCGAGGTTGGCGTCCCCGCCCTTGTCGCCGCTGCGGGCGCCGGCCACCAGCCCGAGCGGCGCCCGCCGGGTGGGGCCGGCCGGCAGCGGCCGGGGCAACTCGCCCTCCACCGGGCGGGCCTGGGCGGTGACGGGCGCCGGCGGCACGGCGATCCGGCGGCCGTCCGGCAGGACGGCGGTGTGCTCGACGGCCTTCGCGTCGACGTGCGCGGCGCTGAACACGCCGTACGGCGCGCCCGGTCCGGGCGGCGCGGTGAGGTGGAAGCCGGGGTACCCGGCGAGGCCCAACTCGACGGCGGCCTTGCCTAGTTCGCGTCCGACCTTGGCCGGGTCCGGGTCGCGGGCGGCCAGCCGCAGCAGGGCGGAGGCGGCCTCCTCGGTCGGGGCGTCCGGGTCGTCGGTGCGGGCCAGGGTCCAGCGCAGTTCGGCGGGGCGGGCCTCGGGCGGCAGGGCGTCGGCGAACTGCCGCCGCACCAGGTCGGCCTTGGCCTCGATGTCCAGGCCGGTGAGGACGAACACCACCTCGTTGAGGTGGCCGCCGAGCCGGTTGAGGCCCGCCTTCAGGGTGGGCGGCGGGGCCTCGCCGCGCACGCCGTCGATCCGGACCCGGTCCGGGCCCTCCCCGGTGAGCCGCACGGTGTCCAGCCGGGCCGTGACGTCCGGGCCGAGGTAGTGCGATCCACCGGTCTCGTACAGGAGTTGGGCGGTGACGGTACCGGTGGTGACCGCGCCGCCGGTGCCCGGGTGCTTGGTGATCACGCTGGAGCCGTCGGCGCGCAGTTCGGCGATCGGGAAGCCGGGCCGGGTGACGTCGTGCTCCCGGAAGAAGGCGTAGTTGCCGCCGGTCGCCTGGGCGCCGCACTCCAGGACGTGCCCGGCCACCACGGCGCCGGCCAGGGCGTCCAGGTCCTCGTGGGTCCAGCCGAAGCGGGCGATGGCGGGGCCGACGACCAGCGCCGCGTCCGTCACCCGACCGGTCACCACCACATCGGCGCCACCCGTCAGGCAGGCCGCGACACCGAACCCGCCGAGGTAGGCATTGGCCGCCAACAGCCCGCCCGGCAGGCCGAGTTCGGAGCGACGCGGCAGCAGGTCGTCCCCCTCGACATGGGCGACGGCCGCCTCGACCCCGAGCCGGCCGGCCAGCGCCCGCAGCTCCTCGGCGAGCCGGGCCGGATTGAGGCCGCCCGCGTTGACCACGATCTTCACGTCGCGCTCCCGGGCCAGCCCGAGGCACTCCTCCATCTGGCGCAGGAACGTCCGGGCGTAGCCCAGCGACGGATCCCTCAGCCGGTCCCGGGCGAGGATCAGCATGGTCAGCTCGGCCAGGTAGTCCCCGGTGAGCACGTCCAGCGGCCCATCGGTGAGCATCTCCCGCACCGCGTCGAAGCGGTCCCCGTAGAACCCCGAAGCGTTGCCGATCCGCAGTACCGTGCCGTCGTGCACCAATGCGCCTCCCCTGCCGGTGAGTTGGGCGCACCCACGAACGGGTACCGCCGGGCAGCAGCGTGGCACCGCCGCAAGAAAAAAGCAATCATGCTTGCTTGTTTTTCACCGAACAGGCCGGCGAGCAGCGGTCCGCTCCCGCTTCCGTGGCTGGTCAGGGCCCCGTACCGGATCGACGGATCCGGTACGGGACCCTGCCCGTTGGTGTCTCCGGGGGGAGGCGTCGGGTCAGGTCTCGCCCAGCAGGACGCGCACGGAGTCCCAGGCCATCCCCGCCACCGTCCGCAGCGTGGCGACCGTCGCGCCGTCCCGCGCCCGGTGGGACATGCCCTGGACGACCGCCCCGAGGAACTCGGCGACCCCGCGCGCGTCGAGGCCGGCCGGCAGGAAGCCCGCCTCGACGTCGGCCCCGATCCGGGCCTCCAGCCGGTCGATGTTGGCGTTGCGCACCTCGCGGAGGCGGTCGGCGACCTCCTGGCCGGCGTCGGAGACCCGGGTGGCGGAGCTGATGATCAGACAGCCGCCGGGGCAGTCGACGTGGGCGTAGGCGTCGGCCGCCTCGTACAGCAGGCGGCGGATCAGCACGGAGGCGCGCTCCTCCTCCTCGAAGACGCGCTGCATGAAGCCGCCCCAGCCGTTGTTGTAGTGCTCGACGACGGCGAGGAACAGGCCCTCCTTGCTACCGAAGGCGGCGTAGAGGCTGGGGGCGCCGATCCCCATCTCCTTGGTGAGGGCGGAGACCGACGTGCCGTCGTAACCGTGCCGCCAGAAGACGAACATGGCTTTTTCCAGGATGTCTTCGAGATCGAACTTGCGGCCCTGGCCGCGTACACCTGCCATCGATGCTCCCATGTCGTCGGTGGCGCGCTCGGTCGAAAGGCGCGCGCCGAAGGACGGCTTCACACCAGTGAAACATGATATTCATGTAGTGAGCGCTACACGAATGCTAGTATCGCCAAGCCGATGACACGAACCGTCACGCCCACAAGGCTTGACGTTCCGTCATATCACCAGGCGGCGCGGCGAACAGCCGACCGTTGGCCGCGTCGCACCACTCCCCGACCACCGAGGACCGCACATGCATGCCATCGCTCCCTTCACCGAGGGTCTGACCCGCCGCCGCTCCACCGCCCCGTCCTGGACGGTGGAGGCGATCAAACAGGTCCGATACCACATCGTCGAGGCCTCGGGATTATTCGAGCCCGACAGCACCCTGCTGCTCTCCGGCTGCGCCGACGCCCCGTTACGGTCCGGTGACCGACGGCTCGTCGTGATCGACTCCGCCGTGCAGGAGCTCCACGGGGAGCGGATCGCACACTACTTCGACCACCACGGCATCGCCGCCACCCTCCTGCCCGTCCGCGCGGACGAGAGCGTCAAGCGCTGGAACGCGGTCACGGACGTGGTCGACGCGATGAACGACTTCGGCATCGACCGCCGGCGCGAGCCGGTGATCGCGATCGGCGGCGGCGTCCTGCTCGACGTCGTCGGACTCGCCGCCAGCCTCTACCGGCGCGGCACCCCCTACGTACGGATACCCACCACGCTGGTGGGCCTGGTCGACGCCGGGGTCGGCGTGAAGACCGGGGTCAACTACGAACACGGCAAGAACCGACTCGGCACCTACGCGCCGCCGGTCGCGACCTTCGTGGACCGCTCCTTCCTGAGCACCCTCGACGCCCGCCACCTCTCCAACGGCCTGGCCGAGATCCTCAAGATGGCGCTGATCAAGTCGGCCGAACTCTTCGACCTCCTCGAGGACTTCGGGCCGCAGCTGATCGAGGACCGCTTCCAGGGCAGCACGCCGGCCCTGGAGACCGCGGCCCGCCAGGTGGTCTCCGAGGCCATCCACCTGATGCTGGAGGAGCTGCAGCCCAACCTGTGGGAGCAGACCCTGGAACGCTGCGTCGACTACGGGCACACCTTCAGCCCCACCGTCGAGATGGAGGCGCTGCCGGAGCTGCTGCACGGCGAGGCGGTCGCCATCGACATGGCGCTCACCACCGTGATGGGCCGGATGCGCGGCGACGTCACCAAGCACCAGGCCGAGCGCGTCCTGGGCCTGATGGGCCGGCTCCGACTGCCCCTGTGGACCGAGGTCCTGGCCCGCCCCGGCATCCTGGACGGCGCCCTCGCCGACACCGTGCGCCACCGCGACGGACAGCAGCGACTGCCCCTTCCGGTCGGCATCGGGCACCACCGCTTCGTCAACGACGTCACCCCCGAGGAACTGGGCATCGCGCTCAAGGAGCTCGACGCCGCACGGCGGGCCGGTGCCGGACTCCGGGCGGCCACCGGACTCGTCGGGGCCGGTGAGGCGGCGTGAAGTGGGACAACCTCTACATCGAGGGCTTCGCCTCCTACCTGCCCGAGGAGCGTGAGTCCGCCGCCGAGATGGTGGCGGCCGGACGGTACGACGAGATCGAGCACCAGAAGACCGCGCAGGTGTCGGTCGTGGTGGCCCGCCCCGAACGCGGCGAGACCGCCCCCGAGATGGCCGTGACCGCCGGGCGCGCCGCCCTCGCGGACGCCGGCGCCGACCCCGAGGACATCGACCTCCTGGTCCACGCGGTGGTCCTGCACAACGGGCTGGAGGCCTGGAACTGCGGCGCCTACCTGCAGGGCGAACTCGGCATCACCGACTGCATCCCGATCGAGATACGCACCGCCTGCGCGGGCGCCGTCGTCGGGATGGAACTCGTCGGCCGCTGGTGCGCGGGCTCCGGCAAGGGCATGGTCACCGCCTCCGACGCGTGGCAGCTGCCGCTCTTCGACCGCTGGGCCTCCGACAGCGGAGTGGTCTACGGCGACGGCGCGGGCGCCCTGGTCCTCGGCCACGACGGCGGCCCCTTCCGGGTCCTGTCCACCTCCGTGGTCAGCGACCCGCTGCTGGAGCGGATGCACCGGGGCGACGACCCGATGACGATGCCGCAGTACGCCTCCGACACCCCCCTGAACCTGCCCCAGCGGGTCTCCGTCTTCGTCGAGGACCGCGGCACCGAGGAGTTCTGGACCCGCAACGCCGCCGCGCTCTCGCGCTGCGCCGAGACCGCGCTCGCCGACGCCGGCGTGAGCCACTCCGACATCGCCCGCTGGCTGGTGCCGAACTTCGGCAAGGTCCTGCTGCGCAAGCAGTGCTTCGTCCCGCTGAAGATCGACGCCGAGCAGACGCTCGCCGAGCGCGGCTGGGAGATCGGGCACACCGGCGCCGCCGACCCGGTCATCGGGCTCGACCTGCTGCGCCGCTCCGGCACCCTCGTGCCGGGCGACCGGGTGCTGCTCACCGGGATAGGCGTCGGGTTCACCTGGGGCTGCGCGGTCGTGGAGTACACCGGCACCCCCGCGCGCACCGCCGAAGCACGCGCCACCGACACGGGCGCCACCGCGCACACCGCCGACACGGGCGCCACCGACGCACCCACCATCGAGAAGAACGACACGACGGGAGGTGTCCGTTGACCGACACCATCAGGACCGAGACCGCCGCACCCGCCCCCGCACCGGCGACGAAGGCCAACGCCGCGGTCTTATGGATGCTGCTCGCCGTCTTCGGCGTCGGCACGGTCGAGTACCTCGTGGCCGGCGTCCTGCCGGACATCGCGAGCGACGTCAAGGTGTCCGACGCCACCGCCGGCCTCCTGGTGACCGTCTACGCCGTCACCGTGATGATCGGCGGCCCGCTGCTCACCATCGTCACCACCCGGGTGCCGCGCACTCCGCTGATCATCGGCTCCATGGCGGTCTTCGTCGTCGGCACCCTCGGCACCGCACTGGCGAACAGCTTCCCGCTCCTGGTCGTCTTCCGGATCGTCACCGCGCTGCCGCACGCCACCTTCTTCGCCCTCTGCCTGGTGCTCGCCACCTCGCTGGTGCCGCCGGAGTTCCAGGGCCGGGTGATCGCCCGGGTCTCGCTCGGCCTGAACCTGGCCACCGTGCTCGGCGTTCCGCTCGGCACCCTGATCGGCGGCCAGTTCGGCTGGCGGACCTCCTTCGTGGTGGTCGCGGTGTTCCAGACCCTGGCGACCGTGGGGCTGGTGGCCGTCACCCGGCGCGCGCCGACCCGCCCGGCCGGGTCGATCTCCGCCGAACTCACCGTCTTCACCCGCCCCTCGGTGTGGGCGGCCCTCACCCTGACCGCGCTCGCCCAGGCCGCGCTGTTCGTCGTCTTCACCTACATCGCCCCCTTCCTGCGCGACTACACCGGCTTCTCGGCCGGCCACGTCACCGTGCTGCTCTTCGTCTTCGGCGTCGGCTCGGTGGCCGGCAACCAGCTCGGCGGACACTTCGCCGACCGCTCCATCGACCGCACCCTGCTCATCGCGCTCGGCGCGCTCGCCGTCTCGCTCGGCCTGCTCGCGCTCTTCGGCTCCAGCACCTGGTTCACCGCGCCCTGGCTGTTCGTCCTGGGCGCCGCGGGCTTCTCGATCATCCCGCCGCTGGCCTCCAAGCTGATCACCTCCGCGAGCGAGGCTCCCAACCTCGCGGCCACCGTCAACATCGCGGGCTTCCAGCTCGCCAACGCCGCCGGCGCCTGGATCGGCTCCCTCACCCTCTCCACCGGCGGATCGCTGGTCTCGCTGCCCATCGTCGGCGCGGGCCTCGCCCTGGCGGCCGTCCTCGCCCTCGTCGTGGGCACCCGCCGCTCCCGGGCCGTCGGCGGGGGGCGATGATGCGCGCCGCCGTCATCGACAAGCCGCACGCCGCGAGCCTGGTGGAGACCGAACGCCCGGAGGCCGGGCCGGGTGAGGTCCTGGTCAGGATCGCCTACGTCGGCCTCTGCGGCAGCGACCTGGAGATCCTGCACGGCACCTCCGCGTACCTCGTCGACGGGCGGGCCGCCTTCCCGCACCGCTTCGGCCACGAATGGGTCGGCACCGTCGAGGAGTTCGGCACCGGGGTCACCGGACTGCGCCGGGGCGAGGTGGTCACCGGATCGACCATGATCCCCTGTCAGTCCTGCCGCTCCTGCGCCTCCGGCCGCCGCAACCTCTGCACCGAACTGCGCGAGGTCGGCCTGTACGGCTGGACCGGCGCCGCCGCCGAGTACCTGGTGATGCCCCGCCACGCCCTGGTCCCCTTCGGTCCGGGCACGGAGCAGCCGCGTCCGGAGCACGTGCTGGTCGAGCCGCTGGTCACCGTCCTGGAGGCGGTCGACGCGGCCGACCCCCGGCCGGGAGACCGGATCCTGGTCATCGGCGCGGGCACCATGGGCAGCCTCGCCGCCGCCGTCCTCGCCCGCTTCCCGGTGACCCTCGACATCGCCGAACCCGGCACCGTCGGCCACCTGCCGCCCGGCAGCTACCGCGAGCGGTTCACCCGCACCGGCGAGGCCCCCACCGGCTACGACATCGTCGTGGAGTGCTCCGGCGCCCCCGGCACCCTCAACGCCGCGCTGGACCGGCTGCGCCCCGGCGGCCTGTGCCTGCTGGTCGGCGTCCCCGCGCAGACCGAGACCGTCGAACCCGGCCGGATCGCGCTCGACGGCATCCGCATCATCGGAGTCCGGCACGGCGTCGACCACTACGCCCGCGCCGTCGCGCTCGTCGACGAGGTCGGCGCCGGCCTGGTCGACCGGGTGGTGCCGCTCGCCGAGGTCGCCCACGCCTTCGAGGTGCTCCAACTCGGCCGCACCCGGCCCAAGGTGGTGCTGGGCGTTGGCTGACCTCCACACCGTCCTGATCACCGGCGCCAGCAGCGGCATCGGCCGGGCCGCCGCCCGGGCGCTCGCCCGCCCCGGCCACCGGCTGCTCCTCGGCTACGCCAGCGGCGAGGACCGGATCCGCCGGGTCGCCGAGGAGCTGCGGCGGACCACCGGCGCGGAGTGCGTCCCGGTCCGGGCCGACCTGCGCGAACCGCAGGCCGCCGTCGACAGCTGCCTGGCCGCCGTCGAGGAGGCCGGCCGCATCGACTGCCTGGTCAACAACGCCGGCGTCAACGACCGCAGCGCCGCCGACGCCCTCGACCTGAAGCGGGCGGACGAGGTGTTCTCCGTCAACACCCTCGCCCCGATGGCCCTCGCCTCCGCGGTGGGCCACCACATGATCCGCCACGGCGTCCGCGGCAGCATCGTCAACGTCACCTCCGTCCACGAGAGCGTGCCCATCACCGGCGGCGCGCTCTACTGCGCCAGCAAGGCCGCCCTGGGCATGATCACCAAGGTGCTCGCGCTGGAGTTCGGCCCGTACGGCATCAGGGTCAACTCCGTCGCCCCCGGTGAGACCGCCACCGCCATGAACGGCGTCCTCGACGAGGACACCTACCGGGAGATCTCCCGGCCGGACATCCCGCTGGGCCGCCCGGGCGGGGCCGAGGAGATCGGCTCGCTCATCGCCTACCTCGCCGGCCCGGGCGCCGGCTACGTCACCGGCGCCTCGGTCGTCGCCGACGGCGGACTCGTCCTGACCGCGGCGGAGGCCAACGCGCGCCACGCCTTCACCACCGTTCCTCCGAGGGAGAACCCACCGGTATGAAAGCCGTCACCTTCCACCACACCGGCGCCCCGGATGTCCTGACCCTCGGCGAGGTGCCCGAACTGCCCGTCGGGCCGCAGGACATCCGCGTCGTCGTCACCGCGGCCGCCGTCAACCCGGTCGACCTCAAGACCCGCTCCGGCTTCCTCACCCTGAACCTGACCTACCCGTCCGTTCCCGGCTGGGACGTCTCCGGCGTCGTCGCCGAGATCGGCGGCGAGGTCACCCGGTTCACCGTGGGCCAGCAGGTCGTGGGCATGGTCGCCCAGCCGGCCCACCGCTACGGCACCTACGCCGAACAGGTCGTCGCCGACGCGCGCCTGTTCGCCCCCGCCCCCGTCGGGGTGCCGCTGGAGGAGGCCGCCGCGCTCCCGCTCGCCGGGCTCACCGCCGTCCAGACCCTGGACAAGCTCACGCTGGCGCCCGGCGCGCCCGTGCTCGTCACCGGCGCCGCCGGCGCCGTCGGCCGGATCGCCGTCCAGCTGCTGCTCGCCGACGGACACTCCGTCGACGCCCTGGCCCGGGCCGGCGACGCCGAATCCCTGCGGGCCCTCGGCGTCGGCACCGTCCACACCCGGGCGCAGGACCTTCCCGCCGCCACCCACGCGGCCGTCGTCGACACCGCGGGCGTGGCCGCCGCGATCCGCGCGGTCGCCGACGGCGGCCAGTTCGTCGCCATCGACGACAACGACCAGCCGGCCCCCGAGCGCGGCATCACCCCCCGCAAGAGCTACGTCGACGAGAACGGCGACCAGCTCCGCACCCTGAGCGACCTGGTCAGCGCCGGCCGTCTCACGGTGCCGACCGGCCGCCGCTACCCGCTCGCCGACGCGGCCCGCGCCCACCAGGAGTTCGGCGCCGGCGGCCTGCGCGGCAAGGTCCTGCTCCTGCCGTGACCCACCCGCACCCGCACCCGGCACCGGCCCCGCTCCACGGAGGAACCCCCGCATGACCACGACCCCGGACACCGCTCCGGACACCCGCTCACCGGCCCACCGGATCACCGTGGCGGTGCCCGACGTCGCACAGGCCACGGCCTTCCTCGCGGACCTGACCGGGCCCTCCACCGCGCGGCGGGACGGCGGGGCCGGCGCCGTGTCGTTCTCCGCCGGCACCGAGGTGCGGTTCGTCCCCACCGCGCCCCTCGCCGCCCCCGACGCGCCGCCCCGCCTGGTCGACATCGGCACCAACCACCTCTGCCTGCGCGTCGGCGACATCGAGGCCGCCGCCGCCCACCTGGAGAAGGTCCCCGGCGTCGACGTCCTCGGCGACATCATCACCATCCCCGAGGGCCCGATCCGCGGGAACCGCTGGATCTACTTCCGCTCCCCGTGGGGCACCCTCTTCGAACTCCAGCAGTGGCCCGAGACCCCCGGGTACGCCGACACCACCGCCGAGCGGCTCCACCACGGCCAGCGGCCGGCCGAGGACGCGGCCCTGCCCACCCTGCTCGGCCTGGACCACACCGGGTACAGCGTCCGGAGCCTGGACGCCACCGTCGACCACCTGGTCGCCCACCACCGGGCCCGGGTGGTGCTGCGCACCGAGATCGCCGCCGACCGGGACTTCATGCGCCGCCAGTTCGACCTCGACGTCGAGGGCACCTCGGCGATGGCCATGCTCGTCGTCGACGACGCCGTCAACCTCGAACTCTTCGAACACGGCATCCCCGGCCAGCGGGCGCCGCGCCCGCTCGACCGGATCGGCGGCAACCTGCTCGAACTCCACGCCGCGCCGCACCCCGCGACCACGGCCCACCACGCCCCCTTCGGGCTCACCCTCCCCCGGCCGGTGACCGGGTGAAATTCGGCATCAACCTGCCCAACTTCGGTCACCAGATGACCCCCGAGGGCATGCTCACCTGGACCCGCGAGGCCGAACGGCTGGGCTTCGACACCGTCCTGGTCTCCGACCACCTCGCCCTCACCGACGACGCCCACCGGCGCTCGCCCGCACCGTTCTACGAGAGCCTCGCCACCCTGTCCTGGCTGGCCGGGCAGACCGAGACCGTCCGGCTCGGCGCGGGCGTCCTGATCGCCCCGCACCGCCACCCGATCGCGCTCGCCCGGGCCACCGCCACCATCGACCGGCTCAGCGGCGGCCGCCTCGTCGTCGGGTTCGGCGTCGGCTGGGCCCCGCGCGCCTTCGAGGTCCTGGGCGTGGACTTCCACCGGCGCGGCGCCCTCACCGACCGGACCCTGGACGTCCTGGTCGAAGCCTGGACCTCCGACGTCATCACCCACCAGGGCCACCGGGTGCACACCGCACCCCGGCCCCTCCAGGACCCGCACCCCCCGCTGTGGATCGGCGGCAACGGACCGCGGGCCCTGGAGCGCGTCAACCGGATCGGCACCGCCTGGCACCCGCTCCACCCCAGCCGCCAGCTCTGCCTCCAGGCCACCAAGGCCCTCGCGGAGGGCAAGCAGTTCGCACCGAGGATCTTCTTCCTCCCCACCACCGCCCCCGTCGCCACGGAGTCCCGGCCCCTCGGCTACGGCACACCCGACCAGATCCGGGCCGACATCGCCCTGCTCCGCGACAGCGGCGCCGACCACGTGATCCTCGACACCGACCCCGGCGACCAGCGCCTGCGCCGGGGCTGGGAGCAGGACCTCGACCTGATCCGGCTCGCCGCAGACATCCTGGAGATCGGATGACCACCCCCCTCGCCGTGACGGCCCGCGCCCTGCTCTTCGACATGGACGGCACCCTGGTCGACTCCGCGGAATCCATCGACCGCGTCTGGCGGGAGTTCGCCGCCCGCCACGGCCTCGCCCCCGACACCGTGCTCGCCGCGCTGCCCGGCCGCACCGCGCAGGACATCGTCGCCGGCTGCCTGCCCGCCGCCGACGGCGACACCGTCGCCGCCGAGGTCGCCCGGATCCGGGAACGCGAGGAGGCCGCCACCGACGCCATCGCCGAGATCCCGGGCGCCCGCCGGCTGCTCACCTCCCTGCCCCCGGGCGCCTGGGCCGTCGTCACCTCGGCCTCCCGCACCATGACCGAGCGCCGCCTCGCCGCCGCCGGACTGCCCCTGCCCGGGGTCACCGTCTGCGCCGGCGACGTGCTGGCCGGCAAGCCCGACCCGGAGGGCTTCCGCACCGCCGCCCGCCTGCTCGGCGTGGACATCGCCGACTGCCTCCTCTTCGAGGACTCCGCCCCCGGCCTGCTCGCCGCCCGCCGCTCCGGCGGCACCGCCGTCGCCGTCGCCGCCCCGGCCGACGAGGCGGCCCCGTACCGCGTCGACGACCTGACCGCCGTCACCGCGCACCCGCGGGAGGGCGGGATCCGGGTGGAGATCCGGCCGTCGGGGGCGCACGGCGAACCGACCGAGGGGATACGACCGTGAGCCCGCGGGCGGCGACGGGCGGCCAGGACCACCGGGTGCGCACCGAAGTCGCCGTCGACCTCGGCGGGACCTGGCTGCGCATCCGGACCGGGTCCGGGCAGACCGTACGGCTCCCCGCGCCCAGCGTCCTCAACCGGCCCGGGGAGGATCCGGCCGCGCTCCTCGACCTGCTGGTCGAGACCCTGGCCGACGCGGTGCCGGCGGACGCCCGGGTGGCGATGTCCTGCGGCGCCGCGATGGACGAGGAGCGCGGCGTGCTGCACGGCTCGGGCCCGCTCTGGGGCGGCGGCCCCGAGCGGCCCGTACCGCTGCGCGCCCTGCTCACCGCCCGCCGCCCGGACGTCGGCTGGCACCTGTACAACGACGTCACCGCCGCGCTGGCGAGCTTCGTCGAGCGGTTCGCCGAGCCCCACCACCGCCGGGTCGTGTACATCACGGTCAGCAGCGGCATCGCCCTGCGCACCGCCGACCTCACCGAGCGCTCCGTCCCAGTCGACGCCCACGGCCTGCAGGGCGAGGTCGGCCACCTCCCGGCCGTCTCCACCGCGCCCGCGGCCGTCCGTTCGCTGACCTGCCCCTGCGGCGGGACGGGCCACGTGGCCGCGGTGGCCGCCGGCCCCGCGCTGCCGCACGTCGCGGCCGCCCTCGGCATGGAGCGCCCGGAGGCGGTCCGCGACGCCCTCCCCGGCCTGCTGCGCTCCGGGGACCCGGCCGCGCACCGCCTGCTGGCCACCGTCGTGGAACCCGTCGCCGAGATCGTGCGCACCGTGCGCTGCCTCGATCCCCGGACCGACCTCATCGGCATCGGCGGCGGCTACGCGGAAGGCCTCGGCGACCCGTACCGCGCCGAACTGGTCCGCCAGCTGAGCGAGGTGCGCAGCTACGCCGACCGCGACCCCGAGCGGGCCGGCCGCGGTCTGCGGCTCTGCCGCCCCGGCGAGGTCGACCCCATGGCGGGCGCCCTCGCCCTGTCCCGCGGCGCGCTGACCGTCACCAAGCACTGACCGTCGCCGAGAGCTGACCGTCCCCAAGGGCTGACCGTCGCCGAGCGCTGACGAGCAGCCCCTTCGACTTCGACCCACACCCTCCGGAAGGACCTCATGCCGGCCACGGCCACCCATCGCGCGATCGTCCGCCACGGCACCACCTGCCACATCGAGGAGGTCCCCACCCCGGACCCGGGCGAGGGCGAACTCCTGCTCGCGCCCGAGCACGTGAGCCTCTGCGGCACCGACATCCAGATCCTGCGCGGCGACCGCGACGACCCGTCGCCCGTGGTGGGGCACGAGGGCGCCGCCCGGGTCGTCGCCGTCGGGCCCGGCGCCGACGGCTTCGCCCCCGGTGACCGGGTGGTCGTCAACCCGACCCACCCCGGCGACCCCTCCTTCCTGCTCGGCCACAACGTGCCGGGCCTGTTCCAGCAGCGCGTCCTCATCGGCGCCTCGGCCGTCCGCGGCGGCCTGGTCTCCCACCTCCCCGAGGACCTCCCCGCCGCCCGGGCCACCCTCGTCGAGCCGTACGCCGTCGTCCGCTACGCGCTCTCCTGCCTGGCCACCTCGGCGCCCGACACCCTCGTCGTCCACGGTGACGGCCTGACCGGCAACCTCGCCGCCCTGCTCGCGCCCCGCTTCCTCTTCCCGACCGTCCGGGTCGTCGTGGTCCACCGCTCCGAGGCCGGCCTCCGGTGGACCCGGGAGCACGTCCCGCACGCGGTGGGCATCCTGGACACCGACCCGCTCGACCGGTACGCCACCGGCGCCGTCGCGCTCCTCGTCACCACCCACCGCGGCGGGACCGTCCGCGCCGTCGAGGCCGCCCTCGGCTCCCTCGGCGAACGCCTGGTCGCCGTCCACCCCCTAGGCGGCGTCCCGCCCCGTGCCGCCACCCCCCTACTGCCCGGCGTCGACCTCGACGGCGTCCGCCGCGCCAACACCGGCGGCTCCTGGCCGCCGGCCACCACCACCTTCACCCGCCCGGGCCTGAGCCTCACCCTGAGCGGCAACCGGGGCGTCACCAGCCCCCAGCTCGTCGCCGCCGCCGAGGCCCTGCGGACCGACGGCACCGCCGACCCGCTGCTCACCCACGTCCTGGAGCTGGAACCCGGGGTCCGCCACCTCAACCGGATCATCGGCGACCGTACCCGCACCGTCGACGGCGAGCTCGTCGTCCGCCTGGTCATCGACCTGGGCAACGGCCCGGCCCACCCGGGCGCCGGCCGGCCGTAACCGCGCCGTAAACCCGCAGGCACCCCGTCGACATCCCGCCGACGGGGTGCCGCGCAGTTGCCGGTCGCCGTGCCCGTGACCAGTAAACCGGCAACTGTGTGAACCCCAGGAGGTCTGGGGTTCACAACCATTGACCCGGAGTCAGAGGCTCCGGAAAAATCCGCGACCATGACTACGCGCGTAAACCTTCTGTCGCGGTGGCTGGTCGCCCCGCTGCGGTGGGCGGCTCTGCTGTCGGTGCTGGTGTCGGTCGGTGTGTTCTTCGCCGGCGCCGGAACGGCCCAGGCCGCACCCGCCTGCGCGGTGCTCTCCACCGGCGCGGCACCCCAGGCGACCTCCGCCGTCAACTCCGCCTGCGGGCTGATAGGCACCCCGTACTCGTGGGGAGGCGGCCACGGCTCGCAGCCCGGCCCGACCTACGGCCTCTGCGACTCCGCCAACGGCGCCCCCAACGACTGCAACGTCCGCGGCCTGGACTGCTCCGGCATGGTCCGCTACGCCTACTACCTGGCGGTCGGCTCGGACGTCATCAACGGCACCACGCGGACCCAGTGGCCGACCTCCCGGGCCGTCGCCCGCTACTACCGGTCGGACGGAACCGCGCCACTGCTCCCGGGCGACCTGGTGTACTTCGGCAACACCGCCTCCACCATCCACCACGTCGCGATGTACCTCGGGCAGGGCTGGATCGTCGAGGCCCCCTACTCCGGCGGCTACGTCCGGGTCGCGGCGCTCTCCTCGCACGGCGACTACTACGGCGCCATCCGGCTGTACGGCCCGGGCAGCACGACGCCGCCGACCACGCCCCCGACCACCCCGCCCCCGTCGAACAACGGCCAGTACTGGGTGGACACCCTCGCCAACGCTCCGGTGTACGGCTCCCCGACCTCCACCACCAGCACCGGGACGCTGTACCAGGGCACCAACTACGTCTACTGCAAGGCCTGGGGCCGTGAGGTCTCCAACGCCAGCGGCTACAACCACTGGTGGCTGAAGACCGACCCGGACGTGGGCCCGGGCGGCCAGTGGGTGTCGGCCTTCTACCTGTCGCGGTGGGGCAGCGACGTGGCCAAGGACAACAACGGCACGACCATCCCCGACTGCCCGGGCGGCGGCACCCCGCCCGCCACCGGCAAGTACTGGGTGGACACCTTCGCCAACGCGAGCGTCTACGCCTCGCCGACCTCCACCAACGCCACCGGGACGCTGTACCAGGGGACGAACTACGTCTACTGCAAGGCCTGGGGCCGCGAGGTCTCCAGCGGCGGCAGCTACAACCACTGGTGGCTGAAGACCGACTCGGACGGCGGCCCCGCCGGCCAGTGGGTGTCGGCCTTCTACCTGTCGCGGTGGGGCAGCGACACGGCCAAGGACAACAACGGCACGACCATCCCCAACTGCTAGGACCCGTTCGGGACCCGTCCCGCTCGTGCCGGTCGCGGCCCCACGCCGGTGGCCCCCACCGGCACGACCGTCTTCCCGGGGCCGGCCGCGCCCCCTCCCTCGGGGCCGGCCGCCCGGACCGATCAGGATTCGAGAAGCGCCCGGCCGCGGTGCGCGCCTAGCGTTGCGGTCATGAGCGACATCACCATTCACTGGACCTTCCTCCCCCACACCGACCCCGAGGCCTCCCTCACCTTCTACCGCGACCTGCTCGGCTTCGAGGTGCGCAGCGACGTCGGGGGCGGCCCGATGCGCTGGATCACCGTCGGCCCCGCCGGCCAGCCCGACGTCTCCCTGGTGCTGGAGCCGGCGTCCGCCGACCCGGGCCGCACCGAGGAGGAGCAGCGGACCGTCACCGAGATGATGGCCAAGGGCACCTACGCCCGGCTCGTCCTGGGCACCCGCGACCTGGACGGCGTCTACGACCGGCTGAAGTCCGGCGGCGCCGAGCTGGTCCAGGAGCCGACCCGGCAGCCGTACGGCGTCCGCGACTGCGCGTTCCGCGACCCGGCGGGCAACATGGTCCGTTTCAACGAACTGGGCTGAGCCGGACCGGGCTCGCCCGGCCGCCGCCGGCCGTACCCGCGACCGTTCGACCCCGGCCGGACCGACAGCCGGATCAACGGTCGGACCGACGGCCGAACCGATGCTTCGATCGATGGTTGGATCGAAGGGTTCGAGCACACCGACGGCGGCCGCGGGGCGGGCCCGCCCACCGGGCCACTGACGAAGACCGCCGAGACCCAGGGAGCGAAGAGAACGATGCCCAAGCGGACGGACGCGCAGCCGCACGTCGCCGACAGCCACGACCTGATCCGCGTGCACGGCGCACGCGAGAACAACCTCAAGGACGTCAGCGTCGACCTCCCCAAGCGCCGGCTGACGGTGTTCACCGGGGTGTCCGGCTCCGGCAAGAGCTCGCTGGTCTTCGACACCGTCGCCGCCGAGTCCCAGCGGCTGATCAACGAGACCTACAGCGCCTTCGTCCAGGGCTTCATGCCCACCCTGGCCCGCCCCGACGTGGACGTCCTCGAAGGCCTGACCACCGCGATCATCGTCGACCAGCAGCGGATGGGCGCCGACCCGCGCTCCACCGTCGGCACCGCCACCGACGCCAACGCGATGCTGCGCATCCTCTTCAGCCGCCTCGGCACCCCGCACATCGGCTCCCCCAAGGCCTTCTCCTTCAACGTCCCCTCGGTCAGCGGCGCGGGCGCGGTCTCGTACGAGCGCGGCGGGAAGACCGTGAAGGAGCGGCGCAGCTTCAGCGTCACCGGCGGCATGTGCCCGCGCTGCGAGGGCCGCGGCACCGTCTCGGACATCGACCTCACCCAGCTGTACGACGACGGCAAGTCGATCTCCGAGGGCGCGTTCACCATCCCCGGCTGGAAGACGGACAGCTGGTGGACGGTCGGCGTCTACGCCAACTCGGGCTTCCTCGACCCGGACAAGCCGATCCGCGAGTACACCGAGCAGGAGATGCGGGACCTCCTCCACCGGGAGCCGACCAAGGTCAAGGTCAACGGCGTCAACCTCACCTACGAGGGCCTGATCCCCAAGCTCCAGAAGTCCATGCTGTCCAGGGACAAGGACGCGCTGCAGCCGCACATCCGGGCCTTCGTGGAGCGGGCCGTCACCTTCACCGCCTGCCCCGACTGCGAGGGCACCCGGCTCAGCGCGGCCGCCCGCTCCTCCAGGATCGCCGGGACCAGCATCGCCGACGCCTGCGCGATGCAGATCAGCGACCTCGCCGCCTGGGTCCGCGACCTCGACGAGCCCTCGGTGGCGCCGCTGCTCGACACGCTCCGGCAGACCCTCGACTCCTTCGTGGAGATCGGCCTCGGCTACCTCTCGCTGGACCGCCCCTCCGGCACCCTCTCCGGCGGCGAGGCCCAGCGGGTCAAGATGATCCGCCACCTCGGCTCCTCGCTCACCGACACCACCTACGTCTTCGACGAGCCCACCACCGGCCTGCACCCGCACGACATCGACCGGATGAACCGGCTGCTGCTGCGCCTGCGGGACAAGGGCAACACGGTGCTGGTGGTGGAGCACAAGCCGCAGACCATCGCGATCGCCGACCACGTGGTCGACCTCGGCCCCGGGGCGGGCGCGGCCGGCGGCACGGTCTGCTACGAGGGCGACGTGGCGGGGCTGCGCACCAGCGGCACGGTGACCGGCCGCCACCTGGCCGACCGCACGCCGCCGCGGGACACCGTCCGCAAGCCCACCGGCACGCTCGCGATCCGCGGCGCGAACACCCACAACCTGCGGGACGTGGACGTGGACGTCCCGCTCGGGGTGCTCACGGTGGTGACCGGGGTGGCGGGCTCCGGCAAGAGCTCGCTGATCCACGGCTCGCTGTGCCGAGGGTCGGGGGCCGCGCACGAGGGCGTGGTCTCCGTCGACCAGGGGGCGATCAAGGGCTCCCGGCGCAGCAACCCGGCCACCTACACCGGGCTGCTCGAACCGGTCCGCAAGGCCTTCGCCAAGGCCAACGGCGTGAAGCCGGCCCTGTTCAGCGCCAACTCCGCGGGCGCCTGCCCGACCTGCAACGGCGCCGGGGTGGTCTACACCGACCTGGCGATGATGGCCGGGGTGGCCACCACCTGCGAGGACTGCGAGGGGAAGCGGTACCAGCCGGCGGTGCTGGAGTACCACCTGGGCGGGCGGGACATCGCCGAGGTGCTGGCGCTGTCGGTGACGGAGGCGGAGGAGTTCTTCGGCTCGGGCGAGGCGAAGCTCCCGGCCGCGCACCGCGTCCTGGAGCGGCTCGCCGACGTCGGGCTCGGCTACCTCAGCCTGGGCCAGCCGCTCACCACGCTCTCCGGCGGCGAGCGGCAGCGGCTCAAGCTGGCCACCCACATGGCGGACAAGGGCGGCGTCTACGTGCTGGACGAGCCGACCACCGGCCTGCACCTGGCCGACGTCGAGCAGCTGCTCGGCCTGCTGGACCGGCTGGTCGAGTCCGGCAAGTCGGTGGTCGTGATCGAGCACCACCCGGCGGTGATGGCGCACGCCGACTGGATCATCGACCTCGGCCCGGGGGCCGGCCACGACGGCGGGCGGGTGGTCTTCGAGGGCACCCCGGCCGATCTGGTCGCCGCCCGGTCCACGCTGACGGGCGAGGCGCTGGCCCGGTACCTGGGCTGAGCCGTCCCCGGTGAGCCGTGAGCCGTCCCCCGGGCGGGCTGAGCCGGGGCCCTTCCGCCGGGCGGGTCAGTCCAGCGGGAGGGCCATCTCCAGGATCCGGGCCGAGGGGTCCAGCACGTACGGCGTCGCCTCCCCGGTGTAGGCGAACCCGCGCCGCAGGTAGAAGGCGGCGGCGCGGGGGTTCGCCTCGTGCACCCCGAGCAGCATCCGCCCGGCGCCCCGCACCCGTGCCCAGGCGAGCACCGCGTCCAGCAGGGCGTCGGCGACGCCGCGGGCGCGGCCGCGGTGCGCCGGGTCCACCCAGACGCCGATCAGGTCGAGCGCGGCGGGGTTGGCCCGGGTCGGGACGGACAGCATGGTGCCGACCCACTCGCCCGTGGCGTCGACCGCGACCAGGCCGATCCTGTCGGGCTCGTTGACCCAGTCGCACCGGGCCTGCCACCGGTCCTCGCCCAGTCGGCTCGCGTCCTCGTGGGTTTCGCCGAACGCCATTGGTGTGTCGAGGAGTTGGGCCAACCGCACCTTTCGCAGGCGCTGCCAGTCGGTGCGCCCGATCCGTTCGATCCGGTAGTCCGCGGACATCGGCTCCACTCCCCCGTCACACGACGCTGCCTCCCTCGCCGGTGATCACCGGCGAGGGAGGCAGCGTAACCGGTGCCCGGACTACGGCTTGATGCGGACCACCTGCGGGTCGTGGTCGCTGGCCTGCTGGGCGAACTCGGCGTTGATGTGCACCACGTCGTACTTGGCGTAGCCGACCTCGGGACTGACCAGGATGTGGTCCAGCACCTGCGAGTTGCCCTGGTAGACGTACGAGTACTGCTCGGTCTCCGGCAGCTCGTTCACCAGGTCGCGCAGCACGCCGTCCTTGGTGAGCGCGGCGAGCGCGGGCGAGAACTGGTAGTCGTTGAAGTCGCCGAGGGAGACGACCTTGGCCTCCTTGTCGGCGGCCAGCAGCTGGGCGACGAAGGCCTGCTCCACGGTGGCCTGCTTGGTCCGCTGCACCTCGGAGCTGCGGACCGGCTGCTGGAAGCGGCTGTCGATGCCCTGGTCGCCACCCTTGCTGTTGAAGTGGTTGGCGATGACGAAGACCTTCTTGCCGCGGAACGAGAACTGGCCGACCAGCGGCTTGCGGCTGTTGGTCCAGGCCTCGTCGTTCGGCGCGATCCGGCCGGGCGAGGCGGTCAGCGCGGTGGCCGCGCCGGTGCCGGTGACGCCGACGGCGGTGGTGGCGGCGCCGCCGGGGATGTCGGTGAAGGACACCCGCTGCGGGTTGAACAGGAAGACCTGGCGGATGTTGCCGCCGGGCTCGCCGCCGTCCTTGCCGTCCTGCGGGTCGACCGAGCGCCAGTCGTAGGCCGGGCCGCCGGCGGCCTTGATCGCGGCGATGAACTTGGCGACGGTCTGGCTCGCGTCCACCGTGCCGTCGTTCTTGGCGCCGTTGTTGTCCTGGATCTCCTCCAGGGCGATGATGTCGGGCGAGCGCAGGTTGGTGACGACGCCCTGGGCCAGCTCGGCGAACTTGGCGTCCGGGTTGCCCGGGGCCAGGTTCTCCACGTTGTAGGTGGCGAGGGTGAGTTCGCGGTCGGTCGCCTGGGCGGTGACCTCGCGCTGGAGGTGGTTGTCCTTCAGGGTGCCCATGGTGCCGGCGACCAGGGTGTAGCCGCCGAAGTTGTTGTAGTCCAGCGGGCCGCTGGTGGTGCCGGTCAGCTCGTCGCCGACGTTGGCCACCGGGAACGGCTGCTGGGAGACCGCGGCCTGCTGCTGGATCATCAGGCGGCCGACGTTGGGCTCGCGGTAGGACTCGTACAGCACGCCGCCGCGCTTGCTGCGCTGGTCCTGGCGGTCGGCGGCGACCCACAGCTCGTTGTACTTGTCCGTCGCCTGGATCACCCGGACGTCCTGGACCTGGACGAGCATGCCCTCCAGGGACTCGTAGAAGTCCAGGGTGTACTTCTCCGGGTTGAGCTGCACGCCGTCGACGGAGCCGTCGGCGCCGGCCGGCGGGGCGTAGGTGCCGGGGATGTTGCGGGTGTCCACGACCACCGGGGCGGGCAGCGGGTTGCCGGCCGACAGGACGGTGACGCCCGGGGCGGAGATCTCGGTGACGGACTGCGAGCCGCCGTTGAAGTTCGGGTAGTACTCGGTGACCTTGCCGCTCACCAGCACCGAGTCGCCGACCTTGACGGTCGGGTTGCCGCCGGTGAAGACGAAGACGCCCTCGCTGGTGGCCGGGTCGGCGTCCGGGTTCGGGTCCTGGATCCAGAAGCCCTTGGAACTGCCGTACGCGCGCACGCCGGTGACGATGCCGGGCACACCGGTGACGGGCTTGCCCGCCTGCGGGGATATCCGGGTGCCGCCCTGGACGTCGTGGATCCGCAGCGGCCCGGCCTCGGTCGGGGCCGGGGTCGCGGGCGCGGCGGCGCCGGCCACCGGCAGCGGCACGAGCACCAGCGAGGCGGCCAGCGAGGCCGGGATCAGGGCGGCGCGCAGCAGGGCTCTGCGGGGGCGGGGTGCGGGGGCGGTGGTCACCGGGGCTGGACTCCTAGCTCCGCCGTGTGGCACTGGCGTGGCACGGCGGTCCGGGCGGAGGCGCGCTTCGAGCGCGGCTACTCGCGTAGAGAAGAAGCGGAGGACGGGCTCCCGCCCCCCGCGGCGCCCCTCAAGATACGCGCGTAGAAAATGCCCCGACAAGACCCTGACGGTGAACTGTCGGTTCCTCGGAGATGACGTGAGTCACGGTCAGCCCCGACCGCTCACAGTCCGCTCCCAGCCGACTCCCAGGAAGCCCCGATCCGCTCCACGACCAGCTCGCACAGCTCGTGGGTGCGCAGCGCGTCGTGGGCGTCCAGGGTGTGCCCGGCCCGGACGGCCGCCAGGAAGGCGAGCACGCACTGCTCGATGCCGCGCTGACGGGCCACCGGCACCCAGTCGCCGCGGCGGCGGACGGTCGGCTGGCCGCGGTGGTCGATCACCTCGGCCAGGTTGCGCACCTCGCGCTTGGAGTCGCCGCCGGAGACCTCCAGCAGCTCCTCGGTGGAGCCGGAGACCCGGTTCATGATGCCGAGGGCGGTGAACCCCTCGCCGGCCAGGGTGAGCACCACGTGCTCGACCAGGCCGTCCCGGGTGCGGGCCCGCACGTCCACGTGCTCGATCTCGCCGGGGGCCAGGAAGCGCAGGGTGTCCACCACGTGGATGAAGTCGTCGAACACCAGCGGACGCGCCGCCTCGGCCAGGCCCTCGCGGTTCTTCTGCAGCACGATCAGGTCCCGCGGGCGCTCCTTGGCCTGGACGTAGCCGGGCGCGTGGCGGCGGTTGAAGCCGACCATCAGCGAGCGGCCGGTGCGGTCGGCGAGGTCGACCAGCCGGCGGGCGCCGTCCAGGGTCTGGTCGAGCGGCTTGTCGACGTAGACGTCCACCCCGGCGGTGAGCAGCTGCTCGACGATCGGGACGTGCTGGTCGGTGGCGGCGTGCACGAAGGCGGCGCGGATGCCGCCGGCGATCAGGGCGCCGAGGTCGGTGAAGCGGTGCTCGGGGGCGATCCGGTGGGCCTCGCCGAGCCGCTCCAGCTTGGCCGCGTCGCGGGTCATCAGCCGCAGGTCGAGCCCGGGCAGCGCGGTGAGCACCGGCAGGTAGGCCTTCTGCGCGATGTCGCCGAGCCCGATCACCCCGACCGGAAGCAGGTGGCCGTCAGGGACAGGGGTCGAGTTCATCGGATTTCTCCACACGTGCGCCGACACATCGGCCCCACCCTATGCACCGGCTCCCGTACGCCACCAACCCGCCGTCGGCACGCGCTCACTCGTGGGCGCTGATCTCGCCGCCGGCGCTGAGCACGATGGAGATGCCGTTGGCGTCGACGCCGGCGTCCTGCTGGTTCGCCTCCAGCGTGCCGTACACGGCGTTCTCGTTGCCGAGGATCTCCGCGCGGTACCGGAGCTCGCCGGTCTTGGTGACCTTGGCCGTCCAGCCGCCCGCCAGCTTGAAGGTGCCCGGCCCCTGGTGGCTCCCGCCCATCCAGGAGTGGATCCGGCCGTCCAGCGAGAGCATGACGAACATGCCGTTGGCGTCGAGTCCGGCGTCGTGCTCCTTCGTCTCCAGGGTGGCGAGGACCTGGCCCTTGTTGAGGATCCTGGCGACGTAGTGCTGGTTGCCGAGGTCCCGGATCTCGGCCGTGCTGCCGTCCACCAGGGCTTCGGTGCGGACGCCCGAGGCCGCCTTGGGCGGCGTGGTCGGCTTCGTCGCGGCGGGCCCGGTGGGTGCGGCGGCCGGAGCGGTGGCGCCGCGCGTGCCGGGCGTGCCGGGCGTGCCGGTCGCGGCGGGCGTCGTGGCCGGCGTGGTGGCGGCCGGGGTGGCGGCCGGGGTGCTGACCGGCGCGGTGGCGGTCGGCGCGGCCGAGTCGTGCGTGTCCGAGGCGGAGGAGCAGGCCGTTGCGGCGGGCACCAGCAGGGCCACGGTCAGGACGGTTCCGGCCAGCGTACGGGCAGTGGTCGCGCGGCGGATCGTCGAGAGGGGCATGCGGGTTCTCCTGGGCTCGGTACGGGTGAGGAGCACCCGGTGCCGGGCGCAGTTCGAAACTAGTGCGAACAGTCGACGGAATGGAGCCTTCCGTGTCACCGAACGGCAACACGCCGATCGCGTCGCACCGGTAACGGACCATCAGGCCTGGGTGCGCGCCGGCGGCCCGCCGACCACCGGGACCCTCACCCTGGTGGGACGCTCAGCCCGACGGGCGGCGGAGTGCCGCGAGGAAGGCCGCACCCGACGGCAGCAGTGGGGGCAGCGGGGCGGCGGCCGGGTGCCAGGGCGCCTCGTACTCCCAGCAGACCCAGGCGTCCGCCGGCAGCAGGCGCAGGCAGTCGGTGATCGGCAGGACGCCGGCGCCCAGCGGCAGCGGGGTGCGGTCGTGCGGGCCGGCGATGTCCTTGACCTGCACGTGGCCGAGGTGCGGGGCGAGCGCGGCAGAGGTCTCGGCCGGGGTCTCGCCGGCCAGGTGGGTGTGCATCAGGTCCCACAGGGCGCCGACGGCCGGGTGGGCGACCCGGGCCAGCAGCGCGGCCACCGCCCGTCCGCCCCGGTGGGAGTCGTGGGTCTCGACGAGCACCCGCACGCCCAGCGCCCGGGCCTCCTCCGCGACCGCGGCGAGCCGCCGGACGGCGCGGTCGTCGGCCTCGGTCCGCGGGCCGTCGCCGCCGCGCGGGAAGACCCGGACGGAGGCCGCGCCCAGGTCGGCGGCGAGCCGCAGGTGGGTGCGGAGCGCGTCGGCGACCGGGGCGTCCGGCCCTGGGGCGGCGACGCCGATGTAGGAGGCGAGCGCGAGAGGGGTGAGCCCGTGCGCGCGGAGGGTTCGGGCGGCGGCACGGCGTTCCCCGGGGGTCATCGCCGGATGGACGGACTCGCCCTCGGCACAGCGCAGTTCGAGCCCGTCCCAGCCGTGGTCGGCGCCGAGCCGGGTGGCCTCGGCCAGCGGGAGCCCGGGGAGGCCGAGGGTGGAGTAGGCGAGCGGCATGGCGGCTCCGTGGCTTGTCGGACGGCCGGGGAGGGCCGGGCCAAGGATATATTCAAGCTGAGACAAAGTCCTGACCCGCCCGGGCCCGACCCGGTCCGAGGAGCCCGCGATGCCCCCGAGCCGTACCCCCGCCACCGCCACGACGCAGACCGTCGCCCAGGTGAACCAGACCGTCCTGCTGGAGGTGCTGCGGCGGCACGGCACGCTGTCCCGGCAGCGGCTGGCCGCCGAGAGCGGGCTCAGCACCGCGACCGTGCACCGCCTGGTCGAGGTGCTGCGCGCCGAGGGGCTGGTGGAGGTGGAGACGGAACGGGCGCCGTCCAGCGGCGGCCGGCCGCCGCAGCTGATCCGGTACAACGCCCGCGCGCAGACCGTGCTGGCGATCGCGATGCGCCCGCGCCGGATCGTCGGCGTGGTGGCCGCCCTGGACGGCACGGTGCTGCACGAGGCCGAGCACCACTGGGCGTTCCCCGGCCCGGACCGGCCGGGGGAGATCGCGGCCGCCGACCTGACCGACCCCCTGCTCACCCTGGTGGACGGCCTGCGGGACTGGGCCGGACGGCATGCCGGGGCACCCCGCGCGCTCGTCGTGGGCGTGCCCGGGGTGGTCCGGGACCGCACCGGGCTGGTGGAGTTCGCGCCCGCCCTGGACTGGCCCGGGCTGCGGCTGGGCGTGCTGCTCCAGGAGCGCTACGGCGTCCCGGTGGCGGTCGAGAGCAACGTCAACCTGGTCGCGCTGGCCGTGCGGCAGTCGCCGGCCGCGGCCGGCGTGAGCGACCTGGCGGCCGTCGTGGTGGGCATCGAGGTCGGCGCCGGGATCGTGCTGGACGGCCGGCTGCACCGCGGCCGGCTGGGGGCGGCCGGGGCGCTCGGCCATCTGATGTCCGGGCACGCGGCCCTGGACCGGCCGCTCGGGCGGACCGGCGACGCCCAGGCGAGGATCGGCGACCACGCGGTGGACCGGCGGATCACCGAGGCGGGCCTGACGGTGTCCGGCACCCCGGCGGAGCGGGTGTCGGGCCTGTTCCGGCTGGGCCGGGAGGGCGACCCGGCGGCGGTGCGGCTGATCGGCGAACTCACCGACGACCTGGCGCTGCTGGTGGCGAACCTGAGCGTGGTGCTCGCGCCGGAGCTGATCGCCCTCGGCGGGCGGCTGTTCTGGGAGAGCGGGGGCGAGCTCCCGGCCGCGATCGAGAGCCGGCTGCAGGGGCGGGTGCCGGTGCTGCCGCGCCTGGTGGTCGTGCACAGCACCACGACCGAGCTGGTCGGCGCGGCCTCGGCGGCGGTCCGGCTCGCGGACGGGGCGACCTTCATCACCCGGTGAGCGGCCGGGGCCCGCCGCCCCCTCCACTATTTCTCACTGTGATAGAAACTCCTTGTGCGCCGACGATCCGACGTGCGCGTCTGCGACCCGAGGAGAACCGGATGCCCACCGCCGTCTTCGCGATGGACCCGGAACGCTTCCCCGACGTGTACGGCCCACAAGCCCGCGCCCGGGTCGCCGCCCGGGCCGAGGTGCTGGCCGACCCGGCCTCACCCGACGGGGTGTGGAGCGCCGAACGGCTGGCCACGGCCGCACCGGAGGCGCTGCGCGCCGTCGAGGTGCTGTTCACCGGCTGGGGCGGCCCCGTCCTGGACGCCGCCACCCTGGCCCGGCTCCCCCGCCTGCGCCTGGTGCTCTACGCCGCCGGCTCGGTGCGCCGGATCGCCGGCGAGGAATTCTGGGCGGCGGCCGTCCCGATCGTCACCGCCGCGCACGCCAACGCCGTCCCGGTCGCGGAGTTCACCGTGGCCCAGATCGTCTACGCCCTCAAGGGCGGCTGGCGCCACGTCCTCGCCGCCCGGGCCGCCCGCGCCGGCGTCCCGGCCACCGGCACCCCCGGCGCCTACGGCTCCACGGTCGGCGTACTGTCCCTCGGCGCGGCCGGGTGGCTGGTCTGCGAGATGCTGCGCGGCTACGACGTCGAGGTCCTCGCACACGATCCGTACGCCCCGACGCCGCCGCCCGGCGTCCGGGCCGTCGGCCTGGACGAACTCTTCGCCACCGCCGACGTGGTGAGCGTGCACACCCCGCTGCTGCCCGAGACCCGCGGCCTCGTCGGCCGGCGGCTGCTGACCTCGATGAAGCCCGGCGCCACGCTGGTCAACACCTCGCGCGGAGCCGTCCTGGACGAGCCCGCGCTGCTGGCCGTCCTCGCCGAACGCCCGGACCTCTTCGCCGTGCTGGACGTCACCGACCCCGAACCGCCGCTGCCCGGCTCGCCGCTGTTCACCCTGCCCAACGTGGTCGTCACCCCGCACCTGGCGGGCAGCCGGGGGTTGGAGCGCCGCCGCCTCGGCGACCTCGTCGTCGGCGAGTTCGAGCGCTGGCTGCGCGGCGCGCCGCTGCGCCGGGCGCTGGACCCGCGCGCCTACGAACGGATGGCCTGACCCGTGCCCGGACTCCTGGACCCGCGCAACCCCGACGTGGTGCTGATCCTGACGGACCAGCAGACCGCCGACGCGATGAGCGCCGCCGGGAACCCGTACCTGCGCACCCCCGCGATGGACGCGCTGGCCGCCGCCGGCACCCGCTACCCCAACGCCTACTGCGCCCAGCCGCTCTGCACCCCCTCCCGGGCCAGTCTGATGACCGGCCGCCTGCCCAGTACGGTCGGCGTCACCGGCAACACCGGCGGCCCCGAGAACCCGCTGCTCGGACGGCTGTTCACCGAGGCCGGGTACGACTGCGGCTACGGCGGCAAGTGGCACCTGCCGGAGCTCGACCTGCCCGCGGACCGGGGCTTCCGCCGGATCCACCCGGCGGGCGGCGACGACGCCGGACTCGCCCGCGCCGCCGCCGAGTTCGTCCGCGCACCGCGCGAGCGGCCGTTCCTGCTGGTCGCCTCGTTCCTGGAACCGCACGGCATCTGCGAGTGGGCCCGCGGCCAGGACCCGCGCACCGGCCCGCTCCCGCCCGCACCACCCGTGCCGGAACTCCCGCCGCTGCCCGCCAACTTCCCGGTCGCGCCGTACGATCCGGCGCTGCCCCGGCTGGCCCGGCAGGCCCAGCCGCACACCCACCCGACCACCGGGTGGCGGGAGGACGACTGGCGCCGCTACCGGCACGCCTACTACGCCCTCGTGGAGCGGGTGGACCGTCACATCGGACTGCTGCTGGCCGCGCTGGAGGAGCGCGGCGGCGACCGGGAGACCGTGGTGGTGTTCAGCTCCGACCACGGCGACGGCGCGGGTGCCCACCGCTGGAACCAGAAGTGGGCCCTCTACGAGGAGTGCGTGCGGGTGCCCCTGGTGGTCTCCGCGCCCGGGGTGGCCGCCGGCGCGGTCGACGAACGGCTGGTCGCGGCCGGGCTGGACCTCATCCCGACGCTCTGCGACCTGGCCGGCATCGGGACTCCCCGGGAACTGCCGGGCCGCAGCGTCCGCGCGGAGCACCCGCACGGGAGCGTGGTGGTCGAGACCCGCTGGGAGATCCCCGGTTTCAACAACGCGCTGGGCCGGATGGTCCGCGCCGGGCGGCACAAGTACGTCTGCTATGCCTGGGGCGACCACCGGGAGCAGCTCTTCGACCTCGCCGCCGACCCCGGCGAGCTGGTCAACCTCGCGGTCGACGCCCGGCACGCGGCACTGCTCGACCGCTTCCGGGTCCTGCTGTCCCGGCACTGCGCGGAAGTCGCCGACCCGTTCGCGCGCTTCGCCCCGCGGGCCGCCGGGGAGGCCCGGGCGCCGCACTGACCGGGGCGACGCACCGGCTCGGGCGACGCACCGACACGGGCGACGCACCGGCTCAGGCGACGCACCGGCTCGGACACAGCACTGACGGAGGGGCCGGCCCGGGCGGGCCGGCCCCTCCCCCGTCGTCACGGCACTACGGACGGACGGCGATCAGCTCGCGCCCGCGCAGCGTGTAGAGCACCCCGTCCTCGTCCGCGGCCAGCCGGGCCCCGCTGTACCACTCGGCGTCCAGCTCGACCAGCACGGTGGCGGCCAGGGTGTCGCGGTCCAGCCGGAACAGGGTCCGCTCGCTGACCCCGTACAGGTGTCCGCCGAGGGCCAGCAGCCGCGGGTTGGGGCCGACCGCCGCCCCCAGGTCGGCGCGCCGCCCGATCACGGGGGTGAACCCGGGCCGCCGCGATCCGCGCAGGTCGACGGTGAACGCCCGGCCGTTCACCGTCAGTCCGTACAGGGTGTGCCCGTGGACGGCGAGACCGCTGATGCCCGCGCCCAGGCCGGTCGCGCCGCGCCACAGTGCGCGGCCGGCCACCGGGTCCCAGGCGGCCAGGTCGCCGCGCGGGCCGGTGGGCCGGGCGTTGTCACCGCCGAGGAACGCCTGCCCCTGCCCGACCGCCACCGCGCGGACCATCTGCTCGGGGCCGAGCGGGTCGGTGTGCACGGTCGGCCGGCCGCTGCCCGGGCGGTAGGTGACGAAGGAACCGCCGCCGGTGGTGTCGGCCTGGACCCCGAGCAGCAACAGGCCGCTGTCGGCGTCCCAGCGGATCACCTGCGGCCGGTTCTGCTCCTGGGGCAGCGCCGCCTCCTTGACCGGCGCCCGGTCGACGCCCGGCCGGTGGCGCCAGATGCCCTGCGAGGAGTAGACGCCCAGGTAGAGGGTGCCGTCGTCGAGGACCACGGTGTCCTTGGCCTCCCCCGGGACGGGGAGCTTGCGGACGGTTCCGGCGGCCGGGTCGTGCAGGGCGATCGAGCCGTTGCCGCCGACGTACACCCGCCCGGCGCGGGCCGCCACCGACATGCCGAGCTGGGCGGCGGCGGGCGCGCCGGCCTCGACCAGGTCCCGGGTGGTGACGGCCCCGGTGCCGAGGTCCAGCGTCCACACGGTGCCGCCCTCGGTGACCCCGGCCAGGGTGTCGCCGAGCCGGCCGAGGCCCCAGGAGTTGCCGTCCGGCACGGGCACCGCGAGCCGGTCGAGGGCGCCGGTGGCGAGGTCGTGGCGCCACAGCACGCCGTGCTCGGTGGAGGTGAACCAGAGGGTGTCCCCCCGGCGCTGGAAGTTGGTGACGCTCTTGGTGCCGGGGACGGCGAAGGAGCGCAGCACCCGGTGGCCGGCCGGGTCGAGGAGCGCCACGTGGGCGGGTGCGCCCTCGGTGGAGACGGCCAGCAGGTCGTCGCCGAGGGCGGTGATCCGGCGGATGATCGTGTCGCCGCGCAGGTCGGGCGGGGTGATGTCGGTGACGGCGCCGGTGGCCCGCTCGACGGCGTACAGCCTCGCCCCGGTCGCTCCGCCGCCGCCCGCGAGGTTGCTGCCGACGCCGAGGTAGGCGTGGGTCGCGGTGGCGGCGACGGCACGGCCCTGGGTGGCGTTCGGCGCCGGGGAGGCGACCTCGGTGACGGCGCCGGTGGCCGGGTCCCAGGCGTAGAGGCCGGGGCCGGCGGCCCGGCCCTTCTGCCGTCCGGTCGCGTAGACCGTTCCGTCGGGTGCGACGGCGACGTCCCGGACGTCGGCGCCGGGGACGTTGCCGAGCGCGGTGAGCGTGCCGTCGTAGCGGTAGAGGTTGGCCGCGCCCGGGGCGTCGGTGACGCCGAGGTGGAGCACGCCGCCGCGGGCGGCCGAGCCCTGGACGAAGTTGCCGGTGGGCAGGTCGACGGTGGTGGTGACCCGGCCGGTCGGCAGGTGGTAGCCGATCACCCGGGCGGGGGCGAGGTTGCGCGAGCCGATCCACAGGGTGTCGCCGACCAGCGTCGCGCTCATCAGGGGGAAGTCGGCGTTCCCGGGGCCGAGTTCGGTCACCTCCGGCGCGTCGGCCGGGGCGGCGGCGGCAGCTGTCGCGGCCGGGCCGAGTACCGAGAGCGCGGCCACCGCACCGGTGCCGAGCAGGAGTTGGCGGCGCGAGGGATCGACGGCAGGCATGGGGCTCCAGAGTCCGGTCATGGGAGAGGCAGGTCCGGGGCGCCGGCGGCGGCCAGCAGCTCCCGGGTGTACGGGTGGGCGGGGGCGGCGAACAGCTCGGCGGCGGGTGCCCGTTCGACCACCCGGCCGTGCCGCAGCACCAGCACCTCGTCGCACAGGTGCCGGACCAGCGCGAGGTCGTGCGAGATGAAGACCAGCCCGACGCCGGTCCGTTCGCGCAGGTCGGCGAAGAGGTTGAGGATCTGCGCCTGGACCGAGACGTCCAGTGCGGAGGTCGGCTCGTCGGCGACCAGCACCTGCGGGCCGACGGCCAGGGCCCGCGCGATGGCGACCCGCTGGCGCTGGCCTCCGGAGAGGCGGTGGGGCCGGGCGTCGAGCACCGCCTCCGGCAGGCCCACCAGTTCGCACAGCCCGCGCGGATCGCGGTCCCTCAGCCCGTGGGTCGTCAGCGGCTCGGCCAGCGCCTCGCGCACGGTCATCCGGGGGCTGAGCGAGGCGTACGGGTCCTGGAAGACCATCTGCACCCGGCGCCGCAGCTCGCGCTCCTCGGCGCGGTCGGCCTCGGCCCAGGAGCGGCCGCCCACCCGCACCGTCCCGGTCCGCGGGCGCACCAGTCCGAGCAGTGTGCGGGCCAGGGTGGACTTTCCGGAGCCGGACTCGCCGATCACCCCGACCGCCCGGCCGGGCGCGGCGCTCAGGCTCACGCCTTCCAGTGCCGGGGGCCGGCGGCGGCCGTAGCGGACGGTGAGGTCCTCGGCGACCAGGACGGGCTCGGCCGCCGGCTCCGCCCGTCGCCCCTCCTCCGCCGGACGCTCCGCCACCACCAGCTGCGCCGCGGGCAGATGGCAGGCGAAGCCGGATTCGGCGGTGCCGGTCCACTGCGGCGCCGAGGTCGTGCAGCGGGCGACGGCGGCCGCGCAGCGCGGCGCGAAGGCGCAGCCGGCCGGGGCCTCGCCGGCGGCCGGCGGCCGTCCGCCGATGACGGTGAGCGGAGCGCCTGGCGGGCCGTCCAGCCGGGGCACGCCGGCCAGCAGCCCGGCGGTGTAGCGGTGCCGAGGCGCGGCCAACAGCCTTCCGGTGGGGGCCCGTTCGACGATCCGGCCGGCGTACATCACCTGGACGGTGTCGCAGCTGCGGGCCACCACCCCGAGGTCGTGGGTGATCAGCAGGACGGCCGTGCCGGTCTCGTCGCGCAGCCGGACCAGCAGGTCCAGGATCTCCACCCGGGTGCTCGGGTCCAGTGCCGTGGTCGGCTCGTCGGCGATCAGCAGGTCCGGGCGGTTGGCCATCGCCATGGCGATCAGCACGCGCTGGCGCATGCCGCCCGAGAACTCGTGCGGCCGGTCGCGGTAGCGGCGCGCGGGCTCGGCGATGCCGACCAGGTCGAGGAGTTCGAGCGCCCGCTCGCGGGCCGAGCGGCGGCTCGCGCCGTGCACCAGGGCCGCCTCGGCGAGCTGGCGGCCGACCGGCGTCCGGGGGTTGAGGTGGGCCAGCGGGTCCTGGAAGACCATGCCGACGCGCCGGCCGCGCACCGCGCGCACGGCGGGTTCGGGCAGGGCGAGCAGGTCGGTCCCGTCGAACCGCACGGTGCCGCCGGTGGTGCGGCAGCCCGGTGGCAGCATCCGGTTGACGGCCAGCGCGGTGAGGGTCTTGCCCGAGCCGGACTCGCCGACCAGGCCGAGGATCTCGCCCGGCCGTACGGTGAAGTCCACTCCGCGCACCGCCTCGGCGCCGCCCGCCGCGACGCGCAGGCCGCGCACCTCCAGCAGCGGCGGGCCCGGCATCACGGCGGTGGCCGGGGCCTGGGCGGTCCCGGTCGTGGTCACCCCATCGGTCGTGGTCACCGCAGTCTCTCCCGGTTGAACGAGTCGGCGAGCAGGGTCAGGCCGAACACCAGCAGGCCGAGCAGGACGACCGGCGTCAGGGCGTAACCCGGGTGGAGGAACAGGTACTTGGAGCCCGTGTTGATCATCGTGCCGAGCGAGGGGGAGGGCGGCTGGATGCCGAGGCCGAGCACGCTCAGGCCGCCCTCGATCTTGACGGCGTGCGCCATCGCCACCGCCAGCAGCGCGGTGGTGGCGTCGACGACGTTCGGCAGCACGTGGCGGCGCAGGATCCGGCCGCGCGGCACGCCGAGCACCCGGGCGGCCACCACGTGGTCGCGGGCGAGCTGGGCGATCAGTGCCGCCCGCGCCTGGCGTCCGAAGGAGGGCAGCGCGCCGAGCACGATGGTGGCCGCCACGCTGCCCGGTCCCGGGCGCACCAGCAGGGCGAGCGCGAGTCCGAGCAGCAGTCCGTGCAGGCCGAGCAGCAGGTCGAACAGCCGCTGGACGGCCTCGCCCAGCAGCCGGTTCAGTCCGCCGAGCAGTCCCAGCGCGGTGCCGAGCACGGCGGCCGCCGGCACCGCCAGCAGGCAGACCAGCAGGTCGGTGCGGATCCCGGCCAGCGCCCGGGCGAGCAGGTCGCGCCCGACCTCGTCGGTGCCCAGCAGGTGGGCCGCCGACGGCCCGGCCAGGGCGTCCGGGCCCTGCCGGTAGGGGTCCGCGGCCAGCAGCGGGCCGAGCAGCCCCAGCAGCACCACCAGGAGGACGAGCAGCGCGCCGGTGCGCCCGCGCCGGGTGCGCAGCGCGGCCGGGAGCGGGGGCAGGGCGGGCCGCGGGCGGCGCGCGGGGGTGGCGGTCGTGGTCACCGGTCCTCCCCGGTGCCGGCGCGGGCGATCCGCGGGTCGAGTCGGCCGACGAGCAGCTCCGAACCGAGCTGGACGAGTACGGCGACGGCGACGGCGAGCATGATCAGGGTCTGGGCGACCGGGTAGTCCCGCTGGTTGATGGCGTCCAGCAGCAGTTGGCCGAGGCCGTGCCGGGCGAAGAGCTGCTCGGCGACCACCGCGCCGCCGAGCAACTCGCCCAGGTGCAGGCCGAATTCGACGCAGAACGGCGCCAGGCTGTTGGGCAGCACATGGCGTGCCAGGACCCTCCGGGGCGAGGCCCCCTTGGCGACGGCGGTCAGCACGAACTCCTCCTGGCGGGTGCGGCGCAGCTCGGTGGCGAGCAGCCGGGCCAGCACCGCCGAGCCCGGCAGCGCGAGCGCCACGGCGGGCAGGGCGAGGTACTGGACGGCGAGGTCCGGCGCGGTGAACAGGTCCCGCTCGCCGCCGGCCGGCAGCAGGCGCAGCAGTACGGCGAAGACGAAGACGAACAGCACGGCGGTGACGTACACCGGCAGCGCCAGCAGGGCGGTGGCCAGGGGGTCGAGCACCCGGGCCAGCCGGTCGCGCCGCTCGGAGGCCAGGGCGACGCCCAGCACCAGGCCGAGCACCAGCATCAGCAGGCCGGCGGCGAGGGCGAGCTGGACGGTGCTGCCGACGCTCTGGCCGATCAGGCGGGTCACCGGCTCCCGGTAGTGGAAGGAGCTGCCGGGATCGCCGGTGAGCAGCCCGTGCAGCCAGCCCAGGTACTGGACGGGCATCGGTCGGTCCACACCGAGGCTGTCGGCGAGCCGGTCGCGCTGCTCCTGGTCGGCCTCGGCGCCGAGCGCGGCGGACACCGGGTCGCCGGGGGCGAGGCGGAGCAGCAGGAAGACGGCGACGGAGGCGAGCCAGAGCGTGGCCAGCGCACCGGCCGCCTTTCTGGTCCAGTAGGGCACGGGGGTACTCCAAGTGGGTGGATAGCCGTCCCGGGGCGGTGGGGGGCGCCCCGGGACGGCCGTCAGGCGGTGCGCCGGGTGTCGTCGAGCCGCAGGTAGCCGAGCGCGCTGGTGGCCACGCCGTGCACCGAGGAGGCGAAGGCGTAGGTCTCCCAGGCGTGCGCGAGGGTGATGTGGAAGGACTCGGCGAGCAGGTACTCGGACAGTTCGTGGTTGACGTCGGCCCTGGCCCGCTCGTCGGCGGCGGCGAAGGCCCGCGACTGGAGTTCGGCGTACGCGGGATCGGTGACGTGCGAGGTGTTCCGGCCGACCTGGAGCGGGCCGGAGACGGTGATCCCGCTCAGCGGGGAGACGCTGACCATGCCGTGGTTGGCGATGAACAGTCCCTCCAGCGTGCCCTGCTGGATCTTCGGCTGGAGCGCGGCGTTGTCCAGCAGCTGGACGTCGACGCCGAACCCGGCCTGCTCCAGGTCGTACTTGACCAGTTCCACGAGGGAGGCGAAGACCGGCGAGTTGGCGGCGGTGAGCGGCACCCGCGCGCCTTCGGCGCCGGCCTCCCGGAGCAGCCCGCGGGCCTTCTCCGGGTCGTGCGGGTAGCGGGTGACCTGGTCGGGGGTGACGCCGGGGGTGTTGGAGGGCCAGGGCAGGCTGCTCGCCTCGGCGTGGCCGCCGTACACCTGGGCGACGATGCGCTCGCGGTCCACCGCGTACTGCAGGGCCTGGCGCACCCGGCGGTCGTCGAAGGGCCTGCCGGTGACGTTCACACCGAGGAACGCCTGCTGGTAGGAGGACTTGGCGGACTGCACGGCGAAGGCCGGGTTCCCGCCCAGCACCTTGAGGTCGCGCCCGGGCACCGCGCCGATCAGGTGGGACTGCCCCGACTGGAGGGCGGACAGCGCGGCCTGGCTGCCGGTCACCGACCGGACGGTGATCCGCTCGAAGCGGGGCCGCCCGCTCTGCCAGTAGCGGTCGTAGCGGGTGAGGTCGAGCTGGTTGCCGCCCTTGAACGCCTGCCAGGTGAAGGGACCGGTGCCGTTGACCTTCTCGGCGGCCCTGCCGTCGACGTAGCTGCGGGCGTCCACCACGGGGTTGAAGGCGAGCGCGTCGAACAGGTTGCTGGTGGGCTCGGCCAGGGTGAGGGTGACCTCGTGCGGGGCGCTCGCCCTGATGTCGGAGAGCCGTTCCAGCAGCGGCTTGACCTGGGAGGACCTGGCGGCGCCGGTGAGCGAGAAGACGACGTCGTCCGGGCTGAGCGGGCGGCCGTCGTGGAAGGTGACGTCCTCGCGCAGCTTGAGCACCAGCTTGGTGCGGTCGGTGCTCCACTCCCAGGAGGTGGCGAGCCAGGGCACGGGCTGGAGGGTCTGCGGGTCGAGGTCGACCAGCCGGTCCAGCACCAGGTTGACGAACACCGGGGTGTCCGGGCCGCGGTGGAGCAGCTGGGTGGGGTCGGGGGCGGCGCCGTAGACGATCTGGAGGTCCGGCGCGGTGGTGGTCGCGGAGGCCGCGGCCCCGCCGGCGGCGTCCTCGGTGGCGGAGCGGCAGCCCGCCGCCAGCAGGACCGCTCCGGCGCTCAGGCCGAGGAAGCCCCTTCGGGGAAGGCCGCGGTGACGGGCTGCGTCGCTCATGGTGGTGCTACCTCTTCGGCTCTCGGGTTCTCGGGTTCTCGGGTTCTCGGGGCTCGGTCGACGGGTCCGCGACGGGTCCGGGGTCAGTACCTGGTGACGACGACGCCGTCGCTCCAGGCCACCACCTCGGGGCCGCCGGTCGGGTAGGGGATGTTCTTGGCCGGGTTCCAGTTGGCCCGGTAGATGCCGGTCTTGAAGTACGGCGACTGGTTCTGGTGGTAGTTGTTGAGGCCGCTGTACGCGCCGACCTGCGCGCCGTCCCGGAACACGGTGATGGCGCCGGGGGTGGTGTCGGTGGACCAGGTGATGTCGAAGGCCCACTGGTTCCAGTGGCCGAACTGCACGTCGCCGAGCGGGATCACCGCCTCCTGGACGGTGGTCGGGTCGACCAGCCAGTGCACCTTGAGCCGCCAGCTGCCGTCCTTGACGGTCAGGGCGATCGGCGGCTTGGTGTCGCTGCCGTCCGCGAGCGGGTAGCCGTGCCACTGGGCGAGGATCGTCTCGGTGGAGGTCCGCACCCAGTCGGCGGGCAGGTAGTCGGCGAGGGCGAAGCGGTAGCTGCCCCAGCCGAGGGAGTTGACGGCGACCTCGGAGCGGTAGGAGACGCCGTCGTTCGGCACGCCGAAGCGGGCGGCCCGGCCGCTGCCTCCGAGGGGTGCGGGGGCCACGGTGATGCTGCCGTTGCCGTCGACGCGCTGGCGGGTCCAGGCGGAGACGGTACCGGATTCGAAGTCGTCGGCGAAGACGTCGGTGCCGGACACCACGGCGGGCGCCGCGGACGCGGTGGACGCGGTGGACGCCGCGGACGCGGTGGACGCGGTGGACGCGGTGGACGCGGCGTGGGCCGGGGCGGCGGCGGTCACGGCCAGGGCGGCGGTGAGCGCGGCCGCGGCGAGGCGGCCGGGGAGGCGGGACATGGTGCTGCTCCTTCTCGGGTTCGGGGCTGATCGATCGGCGGCCGCGGCCGGTTGACCGGTGACGGGGTCAACCGGCCCGGCGACAGGAGTCGGCCGGTCCCACCCAGGTCGGGCTGGACCAGGCCCACTGGTCGTTCAGCTGCCGGACCCGCACGTGGTAGAAGTCCCCGTCGCCGCCCGGGCGTTCGTCGGTCAGCTCGAAGTCGGCGGTCGTCTCCCGGTCGGGCACGGCCCGGTCGAAGCGGTAGGCGCCGGAGACGAACCCGCCGGTGAAGCCGGTCCGTGCGCCCGCGAGGAGCTCGCCGACGGTGTGGGCGCTCTCGACGCCGTTCACGACGGCGACCAGCCGGGTGCGCGCGTCGCCCTCGATCCGCAGCGAGAAGCCCTGGGTGCTGTCGGTGGCGGTGTTGGGGTTGCCGTCGGTGACCGTCCGCAGCCGGACCTCACCCGGCCCGGTGCGCTCCCACCGGGACGGCCGGTAGGTGTCCGGCTCGGCCTCGGCCGGCGCGACGGTCTCCGGGCCGCGCAACCGGGGCTGGACGTCCAGCAGCCGCCCGCCCTCGACCCGCAGCTCGACGTCCCAGTGCACGGGTTCGCCGCGCCGGCCCCAGCCGACGGCGAAGCCCAGGGTGCCGGAGAAGGTGTCCGAGCCGCCGCCGCGGGCGAGGAGTTCGGGCCGGCTGACCCGGTGGACCGGCACGCCGTTGCGCAGCAGTTCGACGTGGTCGAGCGCGTCCCGGCCCTGGACGGTGACGTGGATCCGGCGCCGGTCGGCGGAGGCGGCCTCGGCGCCCATCGGGGCGCCGTTGACGGAGGTGGCGAGCAGGATGCGGTCCCCGGTGATCGCGTAGGTGCGGCGCTGCTGGACGGCGTTCCAGATCCCGTCCCGGGTCAGTTCCGGGGCCCAGACCGCCACCCGGCCGTGCCCGTGGCTGCCGGGGAAGGCGCTGTGGTGGTCGGTGGAGCCGATCAGCCCGAAGCGGTGGCCCAGGCGCAGGCCGTGGACGGCCGTGGCGGCGGCGGCGCGCGGGCCCATGGTGTGCAGGTAGTTGCGCGGCGCCTCGTCGGACTCGGCGCAGCCGTGCATCGAGACCATCTCCACCACCGGGGCGAACTCCTCGGTGTAGGAGGCCCAGTCGATGCCGCGGCGGGCCGGCCCGTAGCCGATGTGGTGCGGCAGCGCCCAGGTCCGCAGGCCCTGGGCGGCGAGCACGCGCAGCCGGGCGCGCAGTCCGTCCAGGTCCGCCGCCCGGATGATCTCTCCGCGCGGGCCGTCGAAGTACACGCAGTGGTCGCCGTGGGCGAGGCTGTGCCACTCGAAGGACTGGAAGGTGACGAAGCGGCCGTCCTCGTGGGCGGCGGCGGTGACGTCCTGGACGTGGTCCCAGAGCCGGGCCAGCCGGGCGAAGCCCTCGGTGTGGTAGTCGACCAGGCTCGCCAGTTCGGGGGTGCGCTCGGGCAGGTCGGGCCACCAGCCGTGGCCGGTGACGCTGGCGAAGTCGAGCTGGAGCCGGGCGTTGGCGTAGGCGTCCTCGATGCTCCCGTGGCCGTAGCTGATGCCGCAGTGGTTGTGGAGGTCGCCGACGTACAGGCCCAGGCCGGCGTAGCCGGGCGCGTCGGTGGTGGGGGCGGTCATCGGGCGGGGCTTCCTCGGATCGTGGTCGGCCGGGTGTGATCGACCCTGTTTGATCGACTCTGAGAAGAAGTTAGCCGCGATCTCCAGGGAGTGGTCAAGGCCGGTTCGACCGGTGTCGCGCGATCGCCATCGGGCGAAACATCGCCTTCACAGAAGATCCGCTGGTGAAGCTGGCCAGGCCACTGGACGGCCGACCACTGTCGACCCATCACACCCCGACCGATACTTTTGATTGATCTGATAGAAACTTCCGCAACACCCCTCCCCCGAAGGACGGTTCCATGCCGCACCCCGCCCTGCCCGCCGCGCCCGACCTCGGCGCCTCCCACCTCGTCCGCGCCCCTGAGCGCCCCGAACCCGGGTACTGGGCCGGCTGCCCGGGCGTCCGGTACGAGCCGGACCTCGACCGCTTCCTGCTCACCTACCGCGAGCGCCGCCCGCGCGGCACGGCGCACGGGCCCGACCGGGGCTGGCGCTGCGCCGTCGCCGAGAGCACCGACGGCATCGCCTTCCACGACCTGTGGTCCGTCCGGCGCGACGAACTGGGTTCCCCCTCGATGGAACGCCTCGCCCTGCTGCGCCGCGACGGCCGCTACCTGCTCCACCTGAGTTACGTCGACCCGGCCGACAACCGGTGGCGCGTCGACGCCCTGAGCGCCGACGCCCCCGAGTCCTTCGACCTCGACGCCCGCACCCCGGTCCTCACCGCCGGGACCACCGGCACCGAGGGCGTCAAGGACCCGTACCTGCTCGAAACCGACGCCGGCGTCCACCTGTTCGCCACCGTCTCCCGCGCCCGGCCGTTCACCCCCGAGGAACGGGCCCGCGCCCACGCCGACGCCGACATCCACACCACCGGCCTCACCGTCCAGCCCACCGCCCTCGCGCTGTCCCCGGACGGGCTGCGCTTCACCGCCACGCCGGGCCGCGCCGCCGAGGCCCTGGACGTCGGCCCGGCCGGGGCCTGGGACGGCTACGAGTCCCGGATCACCACCGTCCTGCCCGACGGCCGGGGCGGCTGGCTCGCGCTCTACGACGGCTCGGCGGACGCCTCCGGCAACTACGAGGAGCGCTGCGGCCTGGCGGCCTCCGCCGACCTGCGCGGCTGGCACCGCCTCACCCCGGACGGCCCCTGGCTGGACGTCCGGTACGCCGACCTCGTCCCGGCCCGCGGCCGCTGGTACCTCTACTACGAGCAGACCCGCGCGGACGGCGCCCATGAACTGCGGGTGGCCGTCCTGGACGAGTTCGCCGGCGTCCGCCCCGACGGCCACCCGGCGGCCCCGGACCGCACCTGAGCCGAGGCCCGCCCGGGGGCGGCGTGTCAGTCGGCCGGCGGCAGGCGCCCGGTGTCGTGCGCCCGGTGTCGGGCGGCCGCCGTCAGGCGGCCAGCAGGGCCTCGGCGATGCCCCGGGCCCGCCAGGCGGCGTCCGGGGTGCCCTCGCGCAGGGCGGTGACGATGGCGCCGTCCATCAGGAGGGCGAACTGCCGTGCCCGCTCGCCGGGTTCGGGGACGCCGGCGTCCCGCAGGAACCGCTCGACCAGTTCGACGACGCGGGTCTTGTGCAGGGCGGCCATCCGGCAGGCCGGGCTGGCGGGGTCGGTGATCTCGGTCATCGTGTTGATCGCGACGCAGCCGCGGAAGTCCTGCGTCGCGAAGCGTTCGGCCAGCGCGTCGAAGACGTGCAGCGGGTGGCCGCCGTGGGCCGCGACCCGCTCGGAGAGCCACGCCCGCCACCGGACGTCACGGCCCTCCAGGACCGCGGTCACCAGCGCCTCCTTGCCGGCGAAGTGCCGGTAGAAGGAGGCCCGGCCCACACCGGACTCGGAGAGGATGCGCTCGACGCCGACGGCGCGGATCCCGTGGGCGTAGAAGAGGGTCTCGGCCGTGCTCAGCAGGCGCGCCCGTGCGTTGACTGCCATGCGGGCGATCTTATCCGCGATCGAACAAAACGGTACCGATCGGTGTCGTTCAACAACCACCCCCGCGCCCGCCCCCGCCCCGCGAGCGGCCCGGCCGCCCCCGCGCGGCCGGCTCACGCGCCTGAGGCGGCCGCCTCGGCGAGGGAGTCCAGCACCGGCCGCACCAGTGGGTGCCCGTCGGCGCCGGCCCGGACGGCGGCGAAGACCCGGCGGGTGGCGAGCTCGCTGTCCACCGGGCGCACCGCGACCTCGCCGAGGTCGACGCCGCGCAGCGCCGAGCGCGGCACCAGCGCCACCCCGAGGCCCGCCGAGGCGAGCGCCACCACGGCCCGGAAGTCGTCGGAGGAGTGCAGCAGCCGGGGCTGGAACCCGGCGTGCTCGCAGGCCAGCAGCACCACGTCGTGGCAGGGGTTGCCCGGGTACGGCCCGATCCACGGCTCGTCGGCGAGCGCGGCCACGGCCAGCGGGCCGGACTCGTCGGCCAGCCGGTGGCCGAGCGGCAGGACGGCCTCGAAGGGCTCGGCGTACAGCGGCACCCTGGTCAGCCGGGCGTCGTCGGCGCGCGGGGCCCCCCGGTACTCGACGGCCACCGCGAGGTCGGCCCGGCCGTCCAGCACCATCGGCAGGCTGGCGTCGCCCTCGGCGTCCAGCACCTTGAGCCGCACCCCGGGCGCGCGCTCGGCGAGCAGGCCGACGGCGGGGGCGAGCACGGAGGCGATGGCGGTCGCGAAGGAGGCCACGGTGACCTCCCCGGAGACGCCCGCGCTGTACGCGGCGAGGTCGGCCTCGGCGCGCTCCAGCTGGGCGAGCACCACGTCGGCGTGGCCGAGCAGGATCTCCCCGGCGGCCGTCAGCCGTACGCCCCGGCCCTCCCGGGCGAGCAGGTCGTGGCCGGTCTCCTGCTCCAGGGCGGCCAGCTGCTGGGAGACCGCGGAAGGGGTCAGGTAGAGGGCGGCCGCCGCGGCGGTCACGGTGCGGTGGTCCGCCACGGCCCGCAGGGTCCGCAGCCGTCGTGCGTCGATCACGGACCAATTCTGCCAGCGTGGCGCGGCGTGCCGGACCGGCCGGAGTCGCGGGGCGGTCGGAGCGGCGGGGCGCGGCGGTGTCTGGGACGGGGCGGGCCAGCGCCGGGGTACCACCGGTGACGTATTTCCGGACGAGATCGCTCGTGTCCGTTGACCGGACACCCCGGACGGCGTTTGGCTCGTGATCGAACCGGGCCGCGGGGGTCGTGGGCCCGGCACCGTCATCTGGGGAGGATGATCGATGACCACCGCACGCACCCGCCGCCGGGCGGCCCGTACCGCCGCCGTCCTGGTGGCCGCCGCCGTGGCCGCCGGAGCCGCGACGCCCGCCGCCGAGGCCCGCCCGCCCAAGGGCGACACCGCCCGGGTCAGCGAGGGCCCCAAGGGCGAGGCGCTGGACCGCGAGTCCCTCGCCCTCGGGCTGAGCGGCGACGGCCGCCTGGCCCTGTTCTCCACCGGGGCGCGCGATGTGCTTCCCGGCGGCAGCGGGGCGGGCGACATCTACGTCCGCGACCTGCGCAACGGCCACACCCAGCGGGCCAGCGTCGCCGACGACGGCTCCTCGCTGGACGGCGGCTCCGGGGCGGCGGCGATCAGCGGCGACGGCCGGTACGTGGCCTTCTCCAGCTACGCGACCAACGTGGTGCCCGGACAGCCGAAGCACCGCACCGACGTCTTCGTCCGCGACCTCTGGACCGGCCGCACCGAACTGGTCACCGCCGCCGCCTCGCCGAACGCCGACGACCAGACCATCCGCAGCGCCTGGGACCCGGCGATCAGCTGGGACGGCCGCTACGTGGCCTACTCCTCGGACCGCACCGACCTCGCCCCGGGCGTGCACAACGGCAAGTACCAGATCTTCGTCACCGACCGCTGGACCCGCACCACCCGGCTGGTCACCGTCGGCGCCGACGGCACCGAGGCCGACAACAGCTCCTACCGTCCGACGATCAGCGCGGACGGCGCCGTCATCGCCTTCAACTCCCGGGCCGCCAACCTGCTCCCGGCCGACCAGGCCCCGCCCGCCGCCGGGACCGCCGCAGCCGCCGAGCGGACCGTGAACACCGCCGAGGGCGGCGCGGCGGGGGCCGCGCCCGGACTGGCCGCCGGGACCCGCGCCTACCCCTCGTACGTCTGGGACGCCCGCACCGGCAGGACCACCGGCGCCAGCCTCGACGACACCGGAGCCCTGCGCGGCAGCGGCACCGACGCGTCGATCAGCCCCTCCGGCCGCTACACCGTCTACAGCCTCTTCCAGGACGGCGGACGGCCCGGCTCGCACGGCGTCCACAAGGACGTCTTCGTCCACGAGCTGGCCACCGGCAAGGTCACCGAGGTCAGCACCGCGCTGCCGGGCACCACGACCGTCGACTCCTCCTTCGACTCCGTGATGACCCTGGACGACCGCTGGGTGTACTTCGCCTCCGACGCCACCGGCCTGGTGCCCGGCGACACCAACGGGCAGACCGACATCTTCCGCCGCGACCTGTGGACCGGCCGCACCGAACGGGTCTCCCTCACCGAGGACGGCGCCCAGAGCACCGCCTCCTCCTACCGCCCGCAGGTCGACGCCTTCGGCACCACGCTGCTCTTCACCGCCGACGACGGGAACCTGGTCCCCGGCGACACCAACGCCGTCGCGGACGTCTTCCGGCGCCGCCTGTGACGGCGACGGACTCCCCCGGTTCTCCCGACTCTCCCGGCTCCCCTGACTCCGTTGCGGAATACGCCTGTTGACGTATTTCCCGACGGGATCACCTCCGGCCGTTGACCACCGGCCCTCCCGACGGTTGGCTCTGCGGAAGCCCGCCGCCGGGAGGGAGCGCGGCCGGGCGATCCCAGGGGAGGACCTTCCATGACCACCGCACGCACCCGCCGATGGCCGGCCCGCGCCGCCGCCGTCCTGGCCGCCGCCGCCGTGGCCGCCGGCGCCGCGACGCCCGCCGCCGAGGCCAAGCCGCCCAAGGGCGACACCGCCCGGGTCAGCGAGAGCCCCAAGGGCGAGCAGTCCAACGGGCACTCGACCTCGCTCGGCCTGAGCGAGGACGGCCGCGCCGCGCTCTTCACCTCGACCGCGACCAACCTGCTGCCCGAGACCGGCACGCCGAACTCGGACGAGGTCTACGTCCGGAACCTGCGCAACGGGCACGTCGAGCGGGTCAGCGTCGCCGACGACGGCTCGCGACTGAACGCCCCCACCACGGACGCCTCGATCAGCGCCGACGGCCGGTACGTGGCCTTCAGCACCACCGCCACCAACGTGGTCCCCGGCCAGCCGGCGCACGACAGCGATGTCTTCGTCCGCGACCGCTGGACCGGCCGCACCGAACTGGTCACCGCCGCCGCCGTGCCGAGCAGCGACGACCAGAGCCGCTACGGGGCCGTCAGCCCGAGCATCAGCCGCGACGGCCGCTACGTCGCCTACGTCTCCAACCGCAGCGACCTCGCCACCGGCGTGCTGCGGCGCGGCAGGAACAACGTCTACATCACCGACCGCTGGACCCACACCAGCCGGCTGGTCACCGTCGGCGCGGACGGCGAGGGCGCGGACAACAACTCCTTCGAGCCGGCGATCAGCGCGGACGGCGCCACCGTCGGCTTCACCTCCCGGGCGAGCAACCTGCTGCCGGAACCCCCGACCACCGACCCAGGCACCGACCCGGCCACCGGTACCGACCCCGGCGCCGAGACCGCCCCCGGCGCCGACTCGCCCCGGCTGACCGGACCCCACTACTACCGCTACTACGTCTGGACCGCCGCCACCGGCATCGTCGGCGCCAGCCTGAACGACACCGGCGAGCTGACCGGCGCCTCCTACGAGGCCCGGATCAGCCTGGACGGCCGCTACGCGATCTACAGCCTCCCGGTGTTCGTCGGCGGCTTCCCCGGCCCGGCCCACGGCATCCGGATGGACGTGTACGTCCACGAGCTGGCCACCGGCAAGGTCACCAAGGTCAACACCGACCTGCCGGGCACCACCACCAAGTGGTCGTCCTCCTCCGGTGTCATGACGGCCGACGACCGCTGGGTCTACTTCGACTCCAGCGCCGAGAACCTCGTCCCCGGCGACACCAACGGCCTCAGCGACGTCTTCCGCCGCGACCTGCGGACCGGGCTGATCGAACGGGTCAGCCTCACCCACGACGGCCAGCAGCCCACCAGCGCCTCGTCCTTCCGCCCGTTCGTGGACGCCACCGGCGACACGGTGATCTTCACCGCCGACGACGGCGACCTGGTCCCGGGCGACACCAACCAGGCGCTGGACGTCTTCCTGCGCCGCCTGTGACGCCCTGACCACCCGTCCGCATACGTCTGTTGACGTATTTTCAGACGACATCACCCGAGGCCGTTGACCCCCTCGCCCTCCCGACGATTGGCTCTGCCGAAAGCCCGTCGCCGGGAGGGAGCCCGGCCGGGCGATCGCTGGGGAGGAAGAACCTCATGACACGTACCACCCGGACCACCCGCAACCGGTGGCTGTCGGGCGGCGGCGGCGTCCTGGCCGCGGCCGCCCTGCTCGCCGTCGCCGCCGCGCCGGCCCAGGCCGCCCCGGTGCCGCACGGCACCACCCGGGTCAGCGTCGGACTCGACGGCGCCACGCCCGACGACTCGTCCTTCGGCCAGGGCGTCAGCGCGGACGGCCGCTACGCCCTGTTCACCTCCTGGGCCAGGAACCTGGTGTCCCAGCCCACCGCGAGCGCGCGCAACGCCTACCTGAAGGACCTGCGCACCGGCCGCACCGAGCTGGTCAGCCTGTCCGACTCGAGCGAGCCGGTGAACGGCTGGGTCGAACAGGCCGCGATCAGCGGCAACGGCCGCTACGTCGCCTTCGAGACCGACGCCGACAACGTGGTGCCCGGCATGCAGGTCAAGGGCCGCAACGAGGTGTACGTCCGGGACCGGAAGACCGGCCGCACCGAGCTGGTCAGCGGCGGGCTCACCAGCACCGACCCCGACCGGTTCCACTACTCGTACGCGCCCTCGATCAGCGCCGACGGCCGGTACGTGGCCTTCGTGTCCTCCCGGACGGACCTGGACCCGACCGTCGTGGACCCCGGGCCCGAGCCGGATCCCACCACCGCGCCCTCGCTCACCCGGCCCTACACCTGGAAGCTCAACATCTACCTGACCGACCGCCGGACCCACACCACCCGGCTGATCTCCCACGACGCGAACGGCCGGCCGGGCGAGAGCACGTCCTTCCGCCCGACGATCAGCGCCGACGGCCGCACCATCGGCTTCGGCTCCCTCTCCGACCTGCTGCCGTCCGAGCAGACCCCCGGCCTCGCCGCCGCGACCGCGGCCGCCGCCTCCGCCTCCGCCGACGTGGAGCTCACCCCGAGCGCCGCCGAGGCCGCGCGCCGCAGCGTCCCGCGGAACGTGGCGCAGCCGAGCCTGGCCCGCCCGACCTCCGCCGTCTACTACACCTACGACGTGCGCTCCCGGACGCTCACGCCGGTGAGCGTGGGCCTGGACGGCCAGGTCGGCTACTCCAGCTTCGAGGCGACGATCAGCCCCGACGGGCGGCGCGCGATCTACACGCTGGCCGAGCCCGGCGGCGGCACCAGCGGCCACCGGTACCACACGGTGCTCTACGTCCGGGACCTGAAGAAGGGCACCGTGACCAAGGTCAGCGGCGGTCTGCCGGGCACCGGTTCGGTCGGCTCCTCGGACCACGGCTCGATCACCGCGGACAACCGCTGGCTCTACTTCGAGTCCGCCGCGGACAACCTGGTGGCGGGCCCGCAGCACCCGGGCTGGGACGTCTACCGCCAGGACCTGCGCACCGGGCGCACCGAGCGGGTCTCGACCACGCCGGACGGCTCGCTCGGCAACGGCTGGTCGAACCAGCCGTTCGTGGCGGCCTCCGGCAGGACCGTGGTGTTCGATTCGACCAGCGGCAACCTCGTCGCCGGCACCGACGGCCCGGCGGCGGGCGAGAAGTTCCAGGTCTTCGCCAAGCCCGCGGGAGGCCACCACGGCGACGACCGGGGCGACCGGAACGACCAGGGCGACGAGGACCAGGGCCGGAACGAGGACGACTGACGAGCGCGGGGACGGCTGACCGGCGCCCGCCCTCCGGGAACCACGACGGGGGCGGGACGTCGGCCGGGCCGGCGTCCCGCCCCCGCGATGGGAGGGTGGGGCAGGTGGTCTCTGGGCCGTGGGGGGGGGGGGGGGGGGGGGGGGGGCCCGGCCCCCACGCGGGGGTCATACTCGGAGCTGCCCGCGCGCTACGGGGGGAGCCCGGCGGGGCGCAGC